>JBGYGP010000186.1:0-6260 GCA_041820645.1 Proteiniphilum sp.
AGTTCGCGCGCGTAAACGGGAGAGTCGTTCGTTTCGCGAAACAGGATGTATTCGAACGATAATCTCCGCTGGCGGCTCCAATCATACTTGCGCAGCAAATCGACAACGTCGGATACCGGATATGTTTTTTCTATCGGCATCAGCGATTGTCGCTGCATAGGAATCGGGCTGTGAAGGCTAACGGCAAGGTGGCATCTGCTCTGTTCGAGAAACATTTTGAGCTTGGGCAATAAACCGATTGTAGAAAGCGTAATACGCTTCGGACTCCATGCCGGTCCGTAATCGGCTGTAAGTATTTCGATGGTCTTCATAACATTTCCGAAATTATCCAGCGGTTCGCCCATGCCCATAAAAACCAGATTGGTAATGCTTTCCGCATTGGGTGCGGAGTAAACCTGATTGAGTATTTCGTTTGCCGACAGGTTTCCGTTGAATCCCATCTTTCCGGTCATGCAAAAGTCGCAATTCATCTTGCAGCCTACCTGCGACGATACACAGATGGTCAAACGCTCCTCTTCGGGGATAAGCACGCTTTCTACCCGTTTTTCCCCTTCAACGGGAAACAGCATTTTCTGCGTGCCGTCGGCCGAGGTTTGAATGTCTTCGGGTTGTAAGCGTCCTACTTCGAAATGTTTTTTCAAGACATCCCTGTTTCTGACCGAAATGTTGGTCATCTCATCAATAGAGGTTACCCGTTTGACATAGACCCAATTGGCAATTTGTTCGGGAGTAAATTTCGGGATATCGAGATTCCGCACACTCTCTTTGATTTCGGCGAGTGTCATCCCGAGTAGATATTTTTTTTTCTCCATTGTTCGGATAATTGATTCGGATGCAAAGGTAACCAGTATTTTTCTATTTTTTCGCGTCCGTTTAAAAAAAGGCTCTCCGAAGCATGTTGTTTTTCTGCTATTTTTTTCTAATTTTGCAGGGATAAAAATATTCGGACATGAAATATTTATTTCTCTTTTTCAGTTTTTTAATTTCCATACTGACAATGGCGCAACAGAATCCGATTTTGCTTTTCCCGGGGGGAGCTCCCGGTGAAACGACATCGTTGAAGCAGAAAGATGATTTGTCGGGCAACAAAGTGGCCGGATGCCCTGTGCTTCGCATTAGCGATGTGAGCGAACCTACGCTCACGTTTTATCCGGCGCCCGCCGATAATAATTCGGGCACAACCATTATTGTGAATCCGGGCGGCGGATACCATATCCTTGCATATAATTTGGAAGGAACCGAAATTTGTAAGCGGTTCAACAGCCACGGTATCAACTGCGTATTGGTGAAATACCGTGTCCCCCGGCGCGAAGGGCTCGAAAAGCATCAGGCTCCGCTCCAGGATTTGCAGCGCGCCATTGCCTATACGCGCTCTCACGCCGCCGAATGGAACATCAATCCCAACAAAATAGGGGTGATGGGATTCTCCGCCGGCGCACATCTTTCCGCCATGGCGGCCACGGCATACGGACAGCGTACCTATCCGGTTGTGGATGCTTGGGATAATGTGAGCCTTCGTCCCGATTTCTGCGTTCTTGTCTATCCTGCATACCTCGGCGGCGAAAACTTCTCTGTTTCTCCCGAATTGAAAGTAACCGAAAATACGCCGCCGACATTGCTTATCCAGACGCAGGACGACAAAAGTCATATCAACAGCAGCTTGTTTTATTATTATGCGCTCAAGGAGAAAGGAGTTCCCGCCGAAATGCATCTTTATCTTTCGGGCGGACACGGGTATGGGCTTCGTAATACGGGGCATACCGTAAACGAATGGCCTTATCGTGTGTTGGATTGGTTGCGGAATTTGGGATTCGATTCTTCGGAGACAACCGATTAAAACCATCGCTGTTCGATTTCGACAACCCTCCGGAGCACCCTCGTCTATTATCGCTACGAAAAGTATCCGGCTTCGGCAGACGAACCTGCCCCGAACTTTCATCCGACTGATAATGGGTCTCGAAAATATTTCTGAGGCACCCCTCGGGCGGTTCTTTACTACCCGAAGGGTATTTCCGGACCTATCGACAGGCTCCGGACGTACTCCGAAACGCATGCGATAGCCCCCTCCCCGGGGAATATGCCCGTAATCGGGGGTTATCTTCCCGGCGGAGAAGATAACCATTGCAGGGTGGATGGTTCAGAGAACCTACTTCATAAACTCCATATCTTCACAACCCGCTAAAACTTACACCCTCGAAAACCAGAGACGGAATTCTCCACGAAGAGTTCCGGCGGGGGTCATTTCCGGTTTCAACCAACGAGTTCCACAGAGAAATCATATTTCCCGTAATGTTCATTTCGGAAATAGGGGTTGTGAGTTTGCCGTTCTCAACCAGAAATCCTTCAATTCCGTAGGAAAAATCGCCGGTGCTGCTGTTGCTATTTCCGCCATTGAATCCTGTAACCAATATGCCGTGTCCGATCGAAGCGATAAGCTCGTCGAGGTTTTTGGTACCTTCTTCCAGAAGCAGTATCGACGGCATGGAGATTGTGGGTTCCACTTTCATTTTATTGGCATTGTACGTGTCGATGTAATAGGTTTCCAGCACGCCATTGTTGAACACATTCCGCCGTTTTGTGGCAACCCATTCTCCATCGAAATACCTGGCACCCGCTGCCCCGATGATATGAGGGTCATCCACGAGCGTAAACTTTCCGGAGCCTGTTTTTTGCCCGAGTTTATCGATTAGGAAAGAGTTTTTTTGCTGCAATGCCGAGCCATACAACGCAGCAATCATCGGCCGCACCAATTGGCTCCCATTCAACGGATCCACAATCATGGTGTAGTCTCCGCTATTTACTTTCTTCTGTCCTATTTTTTGCAGGGCGCGTTTCAGTGCTTTGCTTCCGATATCGTCTTTCACGAGTTTATCGTAAGAGAGGGATGATTCGTACCAGTAAGACGACGGGCGCGCTTCGCCTTCACCTTTTACCGAAACGCTCGCCGAAAGGGAGTACCACGAAGATTGTGTGTTCCCTTCGAATCCGTTGCTGGTAATCTGATAGCTGTAATTGTCGCCGTCGGAATAAGAAGATTCTACCGAAATAATCCGGTTGTCTTTTCCCAATGCCTCTTCAGCAACCTTTTTCGCCATTGCCACCTTATCGTCGGGGTTTATTGTCTTGAAACCGAGGTCAAGAAGTTGAAGATCGGGGCTTCCTCCTTTGTAGTATCTCGACGGGTCGGGCAGCGTGCGCGCCTCATCCTGCGCCAGATATCGGGTAGCGTCGATAGCGTTCCTGATGTAGGTTTCCAGCTCTTTTTTGTCGAGCCGGTTAGTAGAATAGCTACCGTAGCGCCCATCGACATAAAGACTGATACTCAAAGAGTTTTCCGAAGCCTGTTGCAGTTTGTCCATTTTTGCATCGCGGAGTTCAAAAGAGGTGTTCGACCCTGAAGAAATCGAAACTTTTGCGGCCTTGCATCCGTTTTTGAGGGCATACTCCATTGCCCATTGCGCCAGTTTTTTATTTTCGTCTGAAATCATAATCTTTCGTATTTAAATTTGGTTGTTGTGATTGCGACAGTATCGGTTGTATTGTCCCGGGGCCTATCGCGCCAACGGTTGTCCGATATTCAACTCTCGCCTCCCACAGTAAGTTTGCTTACCAGCGCCGAAGGCATTCCGCAGGTTACGGGGCACGATTGGCCGTCTTTTCCGCAAGTCCACGTTCCGTTGTCGATTTTGTCGTTGTCGGCCACCATGGTAATATCGGCGAGCGCCTTAGGCCCGTTTCCTATGATATTCACATCTTTGATGGGTTGAGTGAGTTTGCCCTCTTCGATAAGGTATCCCGATTTTACGAAGAAAGTAAAATCCCCCGCGCCAATCTGCACCTGTCCGTTGGTAAATTTATCCACAAAAATACCGTTTTTCACCGAAGCGATAATGTCGGACTCTTTCATGTTGCCGGCTTCCATATAGGTAGCTCGCATTCTGGGTATCGGCATGCAGCGGAATGTTTCCCTGCGGCCGTTTCCGGTAGATGCTATTCCGTAGTGTTTGGCGCTCAGGCGGTCGTGCAGGTAGCTTGTGAGAACGCCCTCTTTTACGATATAGGTTTTTTGTCCTTCGATGCCTTCGTCGTCGATATTTACGGAACCGCGATTGAAGGGTATGGTTCCGTCATCGACTACGGAGATATGTTCATTGCAGACTTTTTTGTTGAGTTGGTCGGAGAAGATGGAGATGTTTTTCCGGTTGAAGTCGGCTTCAAAAGCGTGCCCGATTGCTTCGTGAAGAAGGATTCCCGAACCTCCTGAACCCATTACCACGGGCATCTCGCCTCCTTTGGGTTTGATGGCTTTGAAAAGAATGGAGGTACTCTCTATCGCTTCGCGGGCAATTACCTGAATAAGGTCTTCCGACAAAAATTCGAACCCTTTCCGGTATGCGCGGGCGGCATAGTTGTTTTCGAATACCCCGTTTTCTTCCATCACACATACGGCTCCGAGGGTTACCATCGGACGGTAGTCGTAATAGCTTACTCCTTCGGAATTGCAGAAAAGAATATGCGAAGTGCTGTCGTTGAGCGAAGCGGTTAATTTGCGCACCCTATTGTCGAGCGAAAAAACCAAATCGTTGAGTTTTTGCAGGTAGGGCGTTTTTTCTTTCAATGCAACATTTTCCCAAGGCGTTGCCACCGTGTAGTAGTTTGTTTTGATTTTCTTTTCGGAGAGAGAGGCTACCTTGTTTTTACTTGTCCCGTCGGCAATGCGTGCGGCGGTACGCGCAGCGTTGAGCATATCGTCGAGCGTTACGTTTTCCACGTAGGCGTATCCGGTTTGGTCGCCCGAAATCACACGCACTCCCACGCCGAAATCGATGTCGGAGAAACATCTGTTTACAGTTCCGTCCATTAAAGAGACGTTGTTGCTGAAAGTGTGTTCAAAAAACAGGTCGGCATAGTCGCCTCCCTTTTCGAGAGCTGTAGCCAATACCTTTTTAACAATGCTCTCGGTTACGCCGAAATGATTCATAGCCTCACCCACAGCCGTATTCATTTTGCTGTTTTGAGAGAGCGGCGAAGCTATGGACGGCGCGGCAATAGTTCCTGCCAGCGCCAGACTTCCGGTTCTAATAAAATTTCTTCTGTCCATAAATTTTAAAAACTTGGAAAATATTTTGTATTAAAAATATGCCGTAAAAATAACGAATCTTCTGCACAACATCAAAAAACATATTGTAAAAAAACGACCGTTTATTTATTAAGACGCAAGAGGGGTAAAAAACGTTACACGGAGAGGAGCATTTACATTTATATTTTTTCTCTCCTGCCCGATAAAAAAAGTTGCACCTTGCAACCTCATTATTCGCCCTTAAATCGGATGGCGCCTGTTCGGGTAGTCTCCCCACACATCATGCCATTATGTCGAAATTGGTAAACAGAGGCAATAAAAGCACTTTATTTCCTTCGGAGACTTTACTGTTTCAAATTTGCATTTATATAGTCGTTGGTGTATTCGATGAGTTCGGTAAACGCTCTGGAAAAATTCTGAGGCGAGGCGGCGTTAATGGTTACAAACTTGCTTTCCTCCCCCTGCCTCAATTCAATGATGTATATAATCGAGTTGTCCTGGTTGTCGTTTTCCTTAAAACCGTAAGAATCGTCCATCTTGTTGATCCCGCTTTTGCTTATCAGTTCGCGGAATTTTTCGAATTCCTGCGGAGAGAGCATGCCCTCTTTTTTTACCGGACGGCTGGTTTTTTCGAACCTGTCGAAGAAGTAATTATTCTGTATAATGGTGTAGGAGGAATCGGGATTCAGTTGCAGCTCTATTTTTAAGTTCCCGACGCTTTCCATGCTGTATTTATACGTAAAATCTCTCAATCCGGTACTGTTTCTGCAACCCGCAACCGAAAGAATGGATAAGACAACGAATAGTTTGTAATTCATCATATTTCATTATTAAAACAGAAGGGAGAAAAAACTCCCTTCTGTCTGTTTCGGTTTCTTATAAATTATTTCCAAGGATCGGGCTGTACCAGATAAGGTTTGCCGTTTTCGTCGTTGCCCATGGTTTGTACCTGATCATCGGGTAACGGAAACATGGTTTTTGCCGCGGGAAGAATCGAAGCGGTCGCGAATTTCGCGAGGAATTGAGCTTCGAAACGGATGTAGTCTTCCAGTTCTTTGCTCATGTATTGGCCTCCCCAACGAGCCAGGTCGAACCACCGTTGTCCTTCCATCGCCAATTCCAATTTGCGCTCCATCCGGATAGCTTTGATGCAGGTTTCTTTGTCGGTGAATGCGGCATG
>JBGYGP010000187.1:0-3695 GCA_041820645.1 Proteiniphilum sp.
GGGAACCTGCCGACAACTTGCGGGAACTTGCCGACAACTTGCGGAAACTTGCCGACAACTCGCGGGGACTTGCCGATAACTCGCGGGAACCTGCCGACAACTTGCGGGAGTTTGCCGACAACTTGCGGGAGTTTGCCGACAACTTGCGGGAACCTGCCGATAACTCGCGGGAACTTGCCGACAACTCGCGGGAGCTTGCCGACAACTTGCGGGGACTTGCCGACAACTGTCGGGCAGTTTTTTTCTTTTCTTACCGGCCGGTATCGAACCAAATCCATTTCGCAGGCGTTCAATATACGAAGTTTATTTTAAAGAAACAGAGACAATGAACAAACAGGAATTCAAAAACAAAACGCAGGAAGTGCTGAATCAACTCGACGCAAGAATCGAAGAGTTGAAAACCGGAATCGCCAACGTGGCCGACGACGCAAAAGAAGAATACAATCAGCAAATCGAAAAGCTCAAAGGATTGAAAGCCGAAATGGCTGAGAAATTGGCAAAATTCGACGAAATTGCCGAAAGCAAATGGGACGTGGTGAAAGAGAGCGCGTCGAACTTTTTCTCGCAAGTAGGAGATGCCTGGAAAGAAAATTACGGGAGAGTTTCCGAAGCCTTCAAAAAAGGGTCCGACAAAGGAGAAGAGACGCCGGATGAAGGACAAACACAAGAATCGGGACAATAGCCCGAGCTGTAACCCCATTCTTTGCACGCGATTGAGTCCGAACTCGCAACCAACGAGGGTTCGGACTTATTTTATTATTTTAAATCTGGCGTATTTCAACAGCAATTGCTTCTGTCCGGCAGTTTCAAACTCCACGAAAGCGCGCTTATCGCCTCCGACCTCTTCCACAGAGAGTACGACGCCCCTGCCGAACCGTTCGTGCTCGATTACATCCCCTTTTCGCAACTCTTTGGCCTCCTGCGATAGAGGAAGGGAAGAGGTTGCCGGCGAGGAGTACGGCTTCGAATGAGGCTGATACCGTGCCGCCGGTTCAAACCGGCGAGAAGAGCTATCGGCAATCCTGTCCCGGCGCAACGAATTCCAGAATCCGCCGGAAGGTTCGTCCCTCGACGAGGAGGGCAAGCTTTCGCCCATGAGAAACTGCCCGTCGATATCTTTCAGAAAAGAGCTCTCACGCGTAGGATTTATCGCGCCGTTCTTGAAACGGCTCTTCGCGTAACTGAGCGTACAGGTCTTTTTTGCACGGGTAATGGCTACATAAAACAGGCGGCGTTCTTCTTCGATGCCCTTTCTATCGAACCTTGCCCTGCCCGAGGGGAAAAGATCCTCCTCCATCCCCACCACAAACACATGTCCGAACTCCAACCCTTTGGCAGCGTGCACGGTCATCAGCGTAACACGCTCCTCGCCTGCCGCATCGCCGACATCCTGATCGGTAAGCAACGACGATTCGGACAAAAAGTCCACCAGCCCCACACGCTCCTCTCCCGCCTCGCGCCGCATGCTCACAAACTCGTTCAGCGCATTGAGCAACTCCTGCATATTCTGAGCGCGGCTCATCCCTTCGGGAGTCATATCTTCGTAAGCCGATTCGGCGATACCGGTTACCTGCAGCACCCTCTGCGCCAATTGGTAGGCATCGAGTTGCCGGTTCTCCTCCATCAGTTTCTGCATCCCCTCCCTGAAAGCGCTCAACCTCTTAGCCGTCCCCGCATGGATGTCGAGATTGTACACAAGCGGTTCGGACAAAACATGCCACATGCTCACCCCATGCAACGACGCCGACTCGGCGATTTTCGCAACAGTGGCGCTCCCGATACCCCGGGACGGATAATTGATGATTCTCCGCAACGCCTCCTCATCTCCCGAATTTACAATCAACCGGAAATACCCGATAATATCCTTGACCTCTTTGCGTTGATAAAACGACAACCCCCCGTAGATGCGGTAAGGGATGTTGTTCTTCCGCAACGCTTCTTCAAAAATACGCGACTGTGCATTGGTGCGGTATAAAACGGCAAAATCGGAAAAAGAGGCGTGCTCCTCGAGCCGGAGACGCGCAATTTTGCCGGAGACGAGAATCCCCTCCTCGAAATCGGAAAAAGCGCTGAGAACCTCTATCTTCTCCCCCTCTTCGTTTTCGGAGAAAACATTCTTGAAAATCTGCTCTTTGTTCTTTTTTATCAGACTGTTGGCGGCATTTACAATGGTGCGCGTAGAGCGATAGTTTTGCTCCAGCTTGAAGATTTGCGTATCGGGAAAAGAGGTTTTGAATTTCAAAATGTTGTCGATATCCGCCCCCCGAAACGAATAAATGCTCTGCGCATCGTCGCCCACCACGCAAACGCGCTGATGACAACCGCCCAATTGCTTAACGATGAGATGCTGCGCGAAATTGGTATCCTGATACTCGTCCACAAGAATGTATTGAAACCTGTTGCGGTAATTCTCCAAAACATCGGGATTGTCTCGAAACAGGATATTGGTGTAAAGCAACAAATCATCGAAATCCATGTTGTTCCCGTTTTGCAGCCTTGCCTGATACCGCCCGTAAATCTCAACCAGTTGCGAACGTCCCGCAGAACGGTCGTAGTCCAAAAGCTCGGTGTTGCGGGCATACATGGCAGGGGTTACCAAACCGTTTTTCGCCCTCGAAATCTGCTTGTGAACGCTGCCGGGTTTGTAAATCTTCTCATCCAACTGCATCTCTTTGATAATTGTTTTTATCAGATTCGATGAATCCGACGCGTCGTAAATCGTAAAGTTGGAGTCGAAACCGATTTTCTCGGCCTCATTCCGGAGAATGCGCGAAAAGATAGAGTGAAAGGTACCCATCCACAACTGGCGGGCTTTTCTCTCGCCCACCAATTCGGCAATTCTCGATTTCATCTCGCGCGAAGCTTTGTTTGTGAAGGTGAGCGCCAAAATATAGTAAGGCGGCAACCCCTTTTCCAGCAAATAGGCGATTTTATATGTAAGTACGCGGGTTTTTCCGGAGCCGGCGCCGGCAATAATGAGCGAGGGGCCGTCGCAAAACTCCACCGCTTCGCGTTGCTTGCTATTTAAGTCATCCAGAAGATTTGCCATTTTGAGGAGTGAAACGAATTTATAGAATCGCAAAATTACGAAATTAACGCGTAAAAACATAAACAAAAAACCGCTCTCTATCATGAGAGCGGTTTTTTCACGGAGAATGTCTCAAAACAATCTTCAAACAAGAAACCGCCATTTTCGTTTCTTATCTAAACGTATATCTTGCCGTGAATGCAAGCGGTGAGTACCAGTAATCGTTCCAGTCGCCCACAAAATTTACGGAGGGCTTCCAATCGAGCCCCAGAGAGAAAGGAGCTACCGGAAAAGAGTATTCTATCCCCGCAATAAAATCGGCGCCCAACAAAAGCCGATTGTTGTAATCCTTATAATAAATACTCCCGATATGCGCGCCAAGCCCCAAAAACCAATTTAATCCGGGGGCTCCGGGTATAGGACGTTGATATTCATACAACCCGGTGAGCTGGAAATGATACTTTGATACGCCTAAAATCCCTTCGACGGCATTTGACGGAGCAAAAAAGTGTTTCAAGGACAACCCGCTTTCGGTACCCAGTCTGATACCCAATCCTGTTCGGTAATTCTGGGCGCTGACAGCCGCAGTAAAGGCGGCAAGCAATAAGCCCGTAAAAAAACGTCTTTTTAGTTGCATCGTCGTTTCATTAAAAATGAAGTGTGTTCA
>JBGYGP010000188.1:0-6948 GCA_041820645.1 Proteiniphilum sp.
CCAATGCCCGCGACGAAGCGCTTTCTGCTATTGTCGGAATAGCCAAACCCGCATCCATCTATGCTCTCGATGCAGGAAACATGGAGCTGCACCGCAAGCTCTGCCAAAGCCGAGGCTCGCTCTCCCAACTCCCGCAAAACGATCTGTTGAACACTCTCTTTGCCGTTTACGCCGAAATCGAAAAGATAAAAGAGCATTTGTCCGATTACGGCATAACCGAACCGCTACTGCAACAAGCACGGGTTAAACTTGATGCTTTTGCTTCCGCCGTGCCCGCCCCTCGCGACGCTATCGTTTCACGCAAAACCAACAACGAATTGATTGTAGAATCCATAGCGCGTCTCAGACTCACCCTCTATCGGCTGGACAACCTCATGAAAATATTCGGCGAAACAGAATTCTACGCCGAATACCGAAATGCCCGCGTTGTTGTCGATTTGGGAACACGAAAAAAGAACTCCGGCGAAACGCCGCAACCCTGAAATCGCGTTGCCCGCCGAACGTCTCCCTGATGTTCGATGCCAAAACCCTTGATGGACTCATCCGAATCGGTTCGAAAACAAAATGTTGCACGTAAAAAAGAGGTTGTCTCTCTTTCGGAGACAACCTCTTTTTTTGGACAGAAGTGATTCGGATTTGCTTTTGTATCAAACATCGGGCAGTTCATACCCGCCTGGAATTTGTTGACGAATCGGGTGTCTTGTTGCTTCTGCGAAAGACGGCACCATTTGTGCATAGATGAATTATTGAGCAAACCGTAAGAAAAAATAAAGATAAAAATCAAAAACCGTTTTTCAGCAGCCTTCCGGAGGTGAAGGCGGCTGAAAAGGTCGTCCATATCATCATTATTTCAATATGTCAAAAAGCCCTTACTTCTTCTCCCCAATAAATGTCAGATGGCACAAATACAGGGGAGCATCTCTTTCAAATATAGAGACAAAGGATATGAAAATTTTCCGGGGGATACATTTTTATTATTAATTTTTTCAAAACATAGAAACATACTACATTTTTTATTATTTTTGTAGCGGAATTTCAAAACGAGGTTGGTGCGATACGAAAGAAATCTCGGAACTATCATAGAAAAACGTTGATAAACAGTTCGCTTTACATTTGCGATAAAGCAAAGAAAATAACGATTATACGGGGGGGAGTTGTTTCGCAATTCGCACGATGCATTTTCGGAAAAAGGTAAAACTTGCCGCCGATGTGCAAACACAACCTACTCTATATTATCAACAAAACAGAATTGAAAATTTGTATCGACATCCCGACACGAATGAGCGTCTCAACGAAGTAAAAAAAAACAGGTTGAAGTGAACTTTAAAGAAGATGGTTTGTTACTTATTTGAAATCAAGACAATTTAAAATAACAGCATTACAAAAATGGCAAAGATAACATTTAAAGGAAACCCCATATCCACAATAGGCGAGTTACCCGAAGTAGGCTCGCAGGCACCCGGTTTTATCCTCGTAAAATCAGACCTTTCGGACACTTCGCTCTCCGATTATAAAGGAAAAAATATCGTTCTCAACATCTTTCCGAGCATCGACACAGGAGTATGTGCCGCATCGGTGCGTCGTTTCAACAAAGATGCCGCGGCATTGCCGAACACCGTTGTGTTGGCTGTTTCGGCCGACCTGCCTTTTGCATCGGGACGCTTTTGCGCCGCCGAAGGCATCGAGAATGTAATCACATCATCGAATTTCAGAAATCCCGAATTCGGCGAAAAATACGGCTTGCTGATGACCGACGGCCCGCTCAAAGGGCTCTTGGCAAGGTCTGTCGTAGTAATCGATCCCGAAGGGAAAGTAGTTTATACGGAATTGGTTCCGGAGATTGCACAGGAACCGAATTATGAAGGTGCAATCAACTCGATAGTGTAGTTTGTTTCATGAAGATTGTGTTAACAAGAAAAGTCTGCGAAGTGATTCGCGGACTTTTCGTTTTTTCACCGTCAAAGCCGACCAAGACAAGAAAATACGCCTGAACAAAACGGAAACATCGGTCAAGATAATTCCTCCCTCCGGAAACAAACATTTTATCAATCGCTCAAACCTTGAAACATACGGTACTTTTTATTATTTTTGCATCGTAATTTTAAGCAATGATGCTGGTGGCGCGCTGCGTTCACTTGCAACGGATTAAACAAAAACATGAGTAAAACTGTAAAAAAGAGAAGGAGAAAAACAAAAAGAAAGAAAACAAACACCTCGTCGGGCAATATAACCGGCAGTATCGTAAAATTCTTTCGGAGCGAACGCGCACGCTTTATCTTTGGCGTACTGATAGCTTTCGCAGGCATCTTTCTGATGCTTGCCGTCGTCTCCTTTTTCTTTACCGGCGCAGCAGATCAAAGCAAGGTACTCAACAAATCGTTGTGGGAACTTATCAACGACAAAAACCTCGAAGTGGCAAACTGGACAGGCGCAGGAGGGGCATATATCTCGGAAAAAATCGTAAACGGCTG
This sequence comes from Proteiniphilum sp., assembly GCA_041820645.1. Lineage (GTDB taxonomy): Bacteria > Bacteroidota > Bacteroidia > Bacteroidales > Dysgonomonadaceae > JBGYGP01. The sequence goes on from JBGYGP010000188.1 coordinate 2,472, forward strand.
GTTCGGAATATTCTCGATATTGATTCCTTTGTTTATCGTTTTCATCGGATTGAAATTAATGGATGTTATCCATTTCGGTTTTTTCAAAGGTCTCTTCATCACAGCTTTCGGACTCATCGGCGGTTCTATCGCCGGAGCGTTCATTCTCGGAAAACTATTTCCCGAAAGCCATATCAACTGGGGAGGAGTGCACGGAAACCAAATCGAACAGATTCTCGAAAACACAATCGGGTGGCCGGGAATGGTGCTGTTGATGCTGCTTTTTGCGATTGTTGCCGCGGTCTTGATAAGACGCAACTCGATGTACAAAATTCAAGATACCATCATCAACACAAAGCCCAAATTCAGCACCCGAGAGCCTGATATTCCCGAAGAGGAAAAGCAAGACGACGACAAAGACGAAATCCTGCCTCCAAAAGAAAAGATAAACCTTTGGAACAGAATCAAAACCGTATTCCCAAAAAGACAACAACAGGAAGTCGCGGAAAAACCCGATTGGACAGAAGAGGTCAAACCTGAAACTGTTGCCAAGGAGCTTCTGAAAAAACCGGCGACAACCGAAACTCCGGCGCACAGCCACACGAAAACGGTAAAGGACCATTTCGAAATTGTTGTACCCAAAGGAGACGAAAGCATCGTTTTCCCCCAATCCCAACACGAGCAGACTGTCGGAAAAAGCACCGAAAACAATGCCGAAAACCCGGAGAATCCCGATGAACAAGTGGAAATATTGGAAGATTACGACCCCAAAAAAGATTTATCGAATTTTAAGTTCCCGGAAATGAGCTTGCTGAAGGTTTACAACGCCGCAAACAGAGAAATAGACATGGCGGAGCAAAACGAAAACAAGGATAAAATCATCAACACGCTTCGCAATTACGGGATAGAGATTACCTCCATCAAAGCCACCGTAGGGCCAACCATTACGCTTTACGAGATTGTGCCGGAAGCCGGTGTGAGAATCTCGAAAATCAGAAACCTCGAAGACGACATCGCCCTCAGCCTTTCGGCATTGGGTATCCGTATCATCGCCCCCATGCCGGGAAAAGGAACCATCGGGATAGAAGTGCCAAACAAAGATCCGCAGATTGTTTCGATGCAATCGGTTATCGCGTCCAAAAAATTTCAGGAATGCGATTTCGAACTGCCCGTTGCACTCGGAAAAACCATCACAAACGAAGTTTTTATCTTCGATTTGACCAAAATGCCCCACCTGCTCGTTGCCGGAGCCACAGGACAAGGGAAATCGGTGGGTCTCAACGCCATCATCACATCCCTGCTTTACAAAAAACACCCTTCGGAAATGAAAATGGTGCTTGTAGATCCCAAGATGGTCGAATTCAATATCTATTCCACCATCGAAAAGCATTATCTGGCAAAACTTCCCAACGAAGAAAAAGCCATCATTACCGACGTTACCAAAGTAACCCAAACTCTCAACTCCCTCACCAAAGAGATGGACGACCGCTACGAACTTTTGATGCGCGCCCACGTGAGGACAATCAGAGAATACAACGAAAAGTTTATCAAGCGCCGCCTCAATCCGAATAACGGACACCGCTACCTCCCCTACATGGTTGTAATCATCGATGAGTTCGGCGACTTGATTATGACGGCCGGAAAAGAAATCGAGATGCCCATCGCCCGCATCGCGCAAAAAGCCCGCGCCGTGGGCATGCACATGGTAATTGCCACACAACGCCCTACAACAAACATCATCACCGGAACCATCAAGGCAAACTTCCCCGCCCGCATGGCATTCCGCGTAACCTCGCAAATCGATTCGAGAACCATTCTCGACCAAACCGGTGCCAACCAGCTTATCGGCCGCGGCGATATGCTCTTCTCGCAAGGAAGCAATCTGATACGCATTCAGTGTGCTTTTGTGGATACGCCCGAAGTAGAAGAAATTGCCCAATACATCGGCAACCAACGCGGATACGAAACAGCCTTTGCGCTTCCCGAAGTTATAACGGAAGGGATGGAAGACAAAGACGGTTCGATAGACCTCAACGAGCGCGATTCGCTTTTTGAAGAAGCCGCCCGCTTGATTGTCATTCACCAACAAGGCTCTACATCGCTTATCCAACGAAAATTTTCCATCGGATACAACCGCGCCGGCAGACTGATGGATCAGCTCGAAGCGGCCGGAATCGTAGGCCCCACGCAAGGCAGCAAACCCCGCGACGTTTATATCAGCGATGAATATTCTTTGGAAAAAATGCTCGATGCTCTGAAGTAGTTCCCTCTCGTTAAACCCCTTTTTCAAATGCAAGTCTATATCTGAAAGGATGAAACAAGCACCTCGATCAATCTCGCTTCCGATAAATTGATTGAAGGCTGTTTTCGGAAATACAATCGAAAAGAAATACTGAATAACGATGAACAAAAACATGCTCATATCCGCCATTCTATTGATGTCGTCGGTTCTGGGGTTCGGACAAAATTCGAGTCAGGCAAAAAACATCTTGGACAAAGCCTGCGCCCTCTACGAAAAATCAAAAGGAGTAAGTTTCAGTTTCAAAATGACCTCTACCGATGCCAAGGGCAACAGCTACCGGCCTCAAAGCGGGAAAGCCTTTGCCAAAGGCAATAAATTCAGGCTCGACACCGACGAGTCAACAGTCTGGTTCGACGGAAAAACCCAGTGGGTTTTGATGAAAGACCTCAAAGAGGTAAACGTAAGCAACCCTACAAGCGACGAAATCGTATCGATAAGTCCGTTGGCGCTGCTCAACACCTACAAATCGGGATATATGCTGAGCGTCCCAACCGTCAGAACCATCGGAGGGAAAAGCGCCGATGCGATTACACTGACTCCCAACGGGAGCAAAGGAGATTTCAGGGAGATTTCCATTGCCATCGATAAAAGCAGCGGTGCGGTTTTGCAAATCGTTTTTACCTTCAAAAACGGCTCGGGAACCAAAATCGACATCAACGCCTACAACACCAACTACAATTTTCCCGATACCGATTTTGCTTTTGATAAAAAGAATCACAAAGAGGTGGAAATCGTGGATCTGCGATAAATGAGCGATAGAAATTTATTATATCCGTTTCGGGCATAGCAAGAATAATCGTATCTTTGAAGCAACTATTCACAAACACATATATTATTTATGAGAAATAAAGTAAGATGCCTGATTATCGGTTCGGGGCCGGCCGGATACACCGCAGCCATTTACGCCTCGCGAGCCAACCTCGAACCCGTTTTGTACGAAGGGATGCAGCCCGGCGGACAGCTGACGACCACCACCGAAGTGGAGAACTTTCCCGGCTATCCCGAAGGAATTACGGGAACGGAACTGATGGAAGACCTCAAAAAGCAGGCGCAACGCTATGGCGCCGAAATTCTCTCGGGTAGAGTTACGGCAGTCGATTTTTCCGTGCGCCCGCTCAACGTAACCATCGTCAACGAGCACCTCGTCGAAGCCGACACCGTGATTATCTCCACCGGAGCTACGGCCAAATACCTCGGCTTACCCGACGAAACCAGATATGCAGGCATGGGCGTCTCGGCCTGCGCCACCTGCGACGGTTTTTTTTATCGCAAGAAAACCGTAGCCGTAGTGGGCGGAGGGGATACCGCATGCGAAGAAGCCATCTACCTGGCCGGACTGGCCGACAAGGTGTATATGATTGTGCGAAAAGACCGCCTGCGCGCCTCGAAAGTGATGCAGGAACGCGTAATGAACAATCCGAAAATTGAAATTCTTTTCGAACACAACACGGTAGGCCTGTTTGGAGAAAACGGCGTAGAAGGCGCTCATTTGGTAAAACGCATGGGCGAACCCGACGAGGAGAAGGTCGATATCGCCATCGACGGATTCTTTCTGGCTATCGGACACACGCCAAACACCGACATCTTTAAAGATTTTCTGGAACTCGACGAGGTGGGATACATCAAGATAGACAACCCCTCATCCAAAACCAACGTAGAGGGAGTCTTTGCCGCCGGCGACGTAGCCGATCCGCATTACCGTCAGGCCATCACCGCTGCCGGAATGGGATGTCGTGCCGCCATGGATGCCGAAAGGTACCTCTCGGAAAAAGGATTGTAGGTTTTTTTAAATTCCGTACCGACACAAGCGGGAACAACATCAGCATTGTTCCCGCTTTTTTTATCCACAAAGAAACTTTGCCGCCATAACAAACTTCAGAAATAATTGTAAAAATCAGAGTTTTTGTCCGATAAAAACAAACGGGTGCCGCAGCGATACTGCCGGAGAGGGAGCATCGCATGCGTCCCGGGGTACGTCCGAAACCTGTCGGTGGGTGATTCGAAACATACCGGAATCAGATTCGAAAATATCCCAAAATATAGTTCCGAAATACCCTGAATATAGTTCCGAGGAATATTTAATACTGTTCGGAAATAGATTATGACTGGTTCGGAACCCGATTTCGGGTGATTCGGAGAGATATTTCGATACGCCTCGAACATATCTGTGCAACTTACGGTGTCGTTTCACCTACG
>JBGYGP010000189.1:0-7317 GCA_041820645.1 Proteiniphilum sp.
AAATATACGACTTTTTTATGTTTCTTTTTCCGAATGTCGAATAAATAATAGAACATTGAGGAGAGACTACTTAAAAAAAACTATTCATTTTCCCTCCTTTTTTAATTCTCAACGGCTTTTAATTCTCAACGGCGTCAACCTTACGGGCCCTATCAGCCCCGACTTGGCCGGTTGCCATCCGCCGGCGTTGAATAGCCTGTCCTCGCCTAAGTTTTCACGGTTTTTTGCAGGAAAATTAATATCGTAAAACTTTTTCCAATCCGTTTTTTGCTTGTCCATATAAGCAATCCTGTTGGCCATCAGGTTGGAAACGCGTATTTCCAGCACATTATCGACAACGCTCGATAAGTCACTATCGTCTATTACAAGTTGATACGGCGCTTTAATGCAAACACCCAATTCCCGATTGTTCAGTACAACAGAGGCGCTCTCACAAACCTCTCCCAAATCGAGCAACCAAGCTTCGGCATTGCTGTTTGTCGGTTTATGCAGGCGAACGGTATAAACCGCTTTACCCGAAAATCTTTTATAGGCCTCGTCATCCGTTTCCGTCCACGATTTCAGCGTTGGCATCGTCAGGGCAGGCGGCAATTCGGGCCCTCCTTTTATAAATTCCACATTCCAGTCGCCCTCTATTGCGATTGTCTCTCCGCCGGATTCCACATACCGGTAACCGGCGGTTTTCACATCGTGAGGCAACAGCCTGAGAATACAAGCATCTCCTGGATTCAACTGCATATAAACGGCTCCTCCCTCTTTTTTAAGCGCTTTGCCGTATTCTCCTGTCATGGGATTGTAGCAGAGGATGGCGCGGGAAGTATTGTTGAGTTCGATCCATTTATCTATGCGATTTTTTCCGGTATTGACAATGAAGTATGCCGTTTCGCCGTTTTCCAGCTTTCTCCGAATAAATCGAAGGCTGTCTTTCGCCATAGGCTCTACGCGAATATCGAGATGAGCAAACAGTTCCCCCTCATCCGCACTTTTATATAAAAAGCCTTTTCCCAATTTCGATTTTTGTAGCCTGCTATTTCCTGCCCTTGAAAATTCGAGTCCGTCTCTCAACTTGAAATATTTTCCACGCCGTTCATTTTGTAAATCCAAACCGGGGATATCGTCCGGAAGCGTATTGATAAACACGATACGGGCTCCTCCTCTTGCCAGATTAAGCAACGCCTCAAAAGTTTCGAGCGGCATCAACCGGGCATCGGGTATCACAATCGTTTTATAAACGGAGTGGGCGGCAACAAGGCGGTTGTCTTTTACGGAGAGAGTTTTAACCTGTTTGTCGGAAATAAAATCGAACGAATATCCCGATTGCATAAGTTTGCTGCAAAATGTTCTGAGGAAAGTATCGCCCGCTTCGCCGTGAAAATGAGTCAATAGAGATTGCGTGGGAGTACTCCACCGGTCGTGGACAGGATAATATATCAGCATATCGTTATCGGGATAACCCGATTGAAGAAAAGACTGGCAGCGGGCAACATATCGGTTCAATGCCGAAAAGTCGTCCCAGAAAGGGTTGGCGGGTTCGAAATGGACGGCAGCGTAAAAGAGCCTTCCCGGCCATTCTTCCGCGAGAGGCGAATATGCGGTGCCGTGATAAACAATATGATTTACACCGCCTAAAAAGAAATTATCGACGTTCTCCTTAACTTGCGCCAACGTTGTTCTGAAATGTTCGTTCAACCATGTACAAGCCTCTGCCGATGTCAACTTTTTTCCGGTCAGATGCGCCGCCGAAGAGGCAAATTTAATATTGACCAAATCGGTACCTTCGGTTTCGGGAATATCGCTTGCCGCGTAAAGGTCTAAAATATTAGCCGGTGAACCGTGCGCCTGATTCCTCGTTATTGCAGCGTGTTGATATGCCCATTCTTTCCATGGGAAAGTAAATTCTTCGAGCAAAAGATCCGAAATCGTTTCCCGGTAATCGCACAATATTCGTTTATGTTCCTCGCTTTGGGTATGCTCCAGAAAAGAGGGGAGGTGCATACGCAAGTCGTAACCGCGGCGTTTCTTAAATTCCTCGAACAGGTTTCCGGTAAAATTCGCTTCTCCCTCCGCATCATCTACCTCGTAGGAGTCATTAAAAAATGCCCGGAGAAAACGGATATCCTTCCCTTTAAATGCCGTATCGAAAGATGAAAGATGTTTTCGTAAGGCTTTTTTCGAAAAATGGTCGATAACATTTCCCTCCCCACCGGGGCTGGCTCTTTCTACCAATTTGCCGTGCCACCCCCGGAAAACGGCATATAGCGTCCATTCTCCGGCGGGGGCTTCCCAACGAAGCCGGTTTTCGGCATTCAGCTTATCCGTCAGATCCACAGTATCGCCTTTGTCGGAAGAGGCTATGAGGGCAACTACCGGAAGCGTTCTCCGAAAACGGATTTGCGAAAGGGCAAGTTTGTACAAATCGTTGTTTTCGTTGAGCGGATACCGGATATCGTCGATGTTTACGTTTCTGCGTACCGCGCTTACAAAAGGTTCTTGCATGTAAGCAACGACCCGATCGACAGTTTGTCCTCCCTGTATCGCGTATTTCTCATACACAAAATTCTTACAGGCATCATCCGAATCTATCCAGGGCCCGCCGAAAGGCCAGCCCGAAGCGTTGGCCATATCTATCCCCAGGTCTAACGAATCGGCGATTCTGAGAGTAGAAGTCAAGAGATTGAGCCATTCGGGAGAAAGATAATCAATGAAATTTTCTTCGTCGCCTCTGACGCCATATATAGGGGTGATTTCAAGCCCGCCGAGTCCCGCATTTTTATACTCTTCCATCAGTTGCGGCAATGTTTCGAGTTGAACGCTATTTCCCAGCCACCACCAACGCGTCCAGGGTTTGGTTTCGGCATTTATCTCAGGCCATCCGACGGTTGTATGGGCAGGATTGCCGGCACAGGCAACCGTGAACAAATGAAAGAAGAAGATAACGGCAACGAATCCGTTTTTAGCGTTCAATTTCAGTGTTTCAAAACGGGACATATATACTATTTATAATGATTTTGTTTTAACTTTTTCGGCACAAAAGAGGAAATTACTTTTTAAAACGGGTCATACGATTTTTCTTTTCTCGTTATCCCAATAAACGACTCTTTTTTCGAGATAGGCTTTATTAGCCATGATGCAAGTTATACCCTCTTCGAAGGCTTTATCGATGTCTGCGCTGGGAGTTCCTCCGTTGCGTATGCAGAGTAGCCACTCTCGCATGTGTAGGTGCGTTACATCGACTTGCTTTCCGTTGAGTGAGGTTGTGGTCAGTCCGCGCGATGCGTAGTATCTTTCGGATGCTGATGTTACGGCGTCTATATGACCGGCATTGGGATTGAACGAGATCATGGGAGAAGCCGGATCTATGGTTCCCTCTTTTATTCCTTTTGCATACCTGGTGGAGTTTCTGTCGGCCGTTATGACGATGTTGTTTCCCAGCTCCATTGATGCATCGTGCCCCATGAAAACACGTCCCCTGCTGCGGCTTGAAGCCAGATTTCCGCTGTATAGGAGTGTCAGTTCGTGCTTTGGGTATTCGAAAACAGATTGGAGTACATCGGGAATCTCCCGGTTGTCTTTCCAGTAGTATATGCCTCCCGAAGAGCTTACCGAATGCGGTATGCCGATACGTAGCAGCTGATTCACGGCATCGTATTCGTGCGTGAAGAGCTGACCGAGCATTCCGAAATCGTAATCGAACCACTTCGTCCAGTTGTAGAACCTGTCGGGGCTGAATGGGACATACGGGGCATTGCCGAGCCACTGTTTCCAGTCGATGTTGCTCTCGTCTCCGGGTTTTGCTTCGCCGTTGGAGTACAGATGCCTGATCCACGCTCCGTCGGCCGTATTGCGGTTGGTTGTGGTTTCTATCAGGGTGATTTTGCCCAGTATGTTCCGGCTGATGATTTCTTTTGCCTGTTGGAAGACGGCACTTTGGGTGATCTGATGCCCCAACTGGTAAACGATGTTGCTGTTTTTTACCGTATCGTAGAGTTCGTAGAGTTCGTCTTCGCGCAAAGCCGGTGCTTTTTCGCAATAGACGTGCTTTCCTGCGCGGGCGGCATCTATCGACATGCGGGCATGGTGATGGTCGGGGGTTACGATGACCACGGCGTCGATATCTTTATCCGCCAACATCTCATGATAGGTTGCATAACGCTTTACGGGCAAGGAGGTGTTGTTTTCGGGATGTAGGCTGCTTGCTGCCGTTTGCAGTCCCTCTTCGGCATGAAGGTCGAATACATCGCATATACCTGTTATTGCCACGTTCAATTGCTCGTGCTCCTGCCAGCTTTTCAGCGTGTTGTTCCGTGTGCGTGCTTCGATGTCTTTCGGGTGCATGAAACCCAAAGCATTCGCCAAGGCTTTGGCTCTGCTCCCGAAACCGATAATGCCGATGCGGAGCAGTTCCCCCGCTTTCTTTCCCGAACCGTAATCCGATTGGGGAGCCTGGTAGGAATCGAGTCCCAACTCCCTGATAACACTGTTTCTTCTTTCTTTATCGTAGTTGCTCTTCTTCAATATTTCGAAACCGAGCAGGCCGGCAACGGGTAGGCCCGCCATCGCTTTAAGAACGGTACGCCGATCGATGTTTTTGTGCTCTTGTCGTTGCTTATCGTCGGGATTAATGATGTTTTTGTTCTCTGTCGTCATTTCTTTTGTCTTTTGGATGTTCGTAATTTAGCTATCAGCCCGTCGAACCCGAATACTTCGCTTGTGGGGAAAAATGCCAGAACAGACAATGCTGCCGATTCTATGAGAGTTTTGTTTACAATCAGGTCGCTTCCTTCGAGCGATAGTGCAGATTCCACTCCCACAAGAGGAACGGCATGCAGGTAATAAACGAAGATCAGCCCCGAACCGATCAGCGACGCCGGTTTTACCAGAATGCCCAATATCAGCGACAAACCGATTAGTATCAATCCCCAGGTGTTTAAAAAATCCACCGACGATAAAAGGGCGGGATGTGATATGAGCCACTGGGCAAATTCCGAAAGAATGCCCTGCGACTGTTGCAGAAAGCCAAGCGACGACCATTGGGGATTTATCGCCTTGGCAATGCCTTCGTACAAGATATGCCAACCGATGAGGTAGCGAAGCAATACCAATAGCATTGTTTGTGTTTTTGTATATAATTGTTGTTGCGACATGAAATAAAATAAGAGATAGAAAATATTTACAATGTTTTTTTAATTTATTGTTTTTAGTAATCCGACAATCCACTTCTCTGTTCCAATTAAAAGTTACTTGGGCTCAATTCGATAGCTGTTTTGAGTAAGCTTCGGGTTTATATCGATTTGACTTTGTGGAATAGGGCAGATAAAATTAGTTTCGTTCAACTTCTTTCCTGTAGCCCTCATGACGGTGAGTGCCCGGTCGGTGCGAATCAGGTCGAACCACCGATGGCCTTCGAATGCCAACTCGTTACGGCGTTCCTTTTCTACGGCAAGCAGAAGTTGTTCCTTATCGACCACCGCAATGTCACAGGGAGAACCAACAGCCGTAGATTGGTATCCGAATCCGCGTCGGCGCGTCTGATTGATAATTGTGCCGATAGAAGTGCCCTTGATAGAGATGTTTGCGCCGATTATCGCTTCTCCTGTATTATCGGAAACGTTCCTTGTGATATGTCTGGACTGTGCCAGGATATTTACAGGGAAAAGGCAAATAAACAATGAAATAATTCCTGTTTTTAAAATTTTGTTTGTTGTTGACATGGTTTTGCTTTTATGTTTACATTCATTTTTTATACCACTCTTCTTAAAAGACAGGGTGGCATATCCTTTATCTTCGGGTTTATAATCCGATATTTCGCGTAATCGCCTTTCTAATCAAAAACACCACTACTCTGATCATTGCAATAAACAGGTAGAGAATAAATGTAATGACTATCACATATCCTATTTGGGTGAACATTTCGTACCAGGGCGTTTTGAAAGTAACAATAGAAAATATATTTATTAGGAATGCCAAGATAAAGCAGGAGGAAAAAATATATATTTCTTTCTTTAATCGTTTGGATGTTATGACTAAATCTTTCATCTTTGAATCGCTTCGTAAATAATAAGTTAGTATAGAAATAATCTCTTTAAGAAAACTTCATGTATGGAATTTTATATTCTTCCGGGAAATAGAGTTTTGTCCCTTTTTCGATGGCCTCGTTGCCCAAAAGGCATAATGTGGTGGCCTGATAGGCTTCCTCCACGATGTTTTGCCCTTTTTCGCCAGTAATGCATGCCTGACAGAATGCCGACAGTATCTCATCGGAACCGTCTTTCAGGGCGCCAATCATGGACAGACCGTCATTCACATGAAACTCTCCCTCCAGAATGTTGTGGGGAATGTATTTCTCCTTTGTTTCGGGACGCCAACTCGGGCCGGCAGCCGGTACGGAGGCATATATTTTATTTCCTATCTGCCCGATCAACTGTTCTATTCCTGATTTTCTACCGCCAGACTCTTCTTCCAGATAATAAATGCCGGTGGCAAGGTTCATCGTTCCCTTCTTTCCCAGAATCTGATCTTCCATGCCGTTGAATTTATTGGAAATAAGCGACTCGTAATTGATTTTGACCCCGTTATTGTAATGGTACACCAGGTTCACGCTGTCGTACACCTCCCTTCCATCCTTCCAATATACAATATCTCCCATTCCCATTACTGATTCGGGCACCTTGTCCATGGCCCAGCAGCACACTTCGAGCTGATGTGAGGCCAGCTCGGTCATCAGTCCGGCCGAATAGTCCCAATACAGCCGCCAGTTTATCTGGCGTTCCAGTTCGGGGGAAGGGACAGGCCGGCGCCAATCGTGATTGCGGAACCAATAACAGCGTTCTGCTACGATTTCGCCGATTAATCCCGAATGAATCATTTGCATCCCCCTGATGTATTTCTCGTCGAACATCCGCTGCATGCAGAAATACAACACGCGGTCCGTCGCCTGATAGGCGTCATACACGGTCTTACACTGCTCCATAGTGTGCGCCATCGCTTTTTCGCAATAGACATGTTTGCCCGCCTCCAAGGCTTCCAATGTCATGGGGGCATGAAGGTAAAGCGGAGTAGATATCACGACCCCGTCGATATCGGGCGATTCGAGCATCTTCCGGTAGTCGGTGTAGGTCTTGGCGGAGGGGCATATTTCGGATGCCGCCTTCAGATTTGGGGGATAAATGTCGCAAAGGGCCACGATCTCAGCATGCGGTATTGCCAACACAGCCTGAATGTTGTATTGCCCTCTTGAGCCGGTACCGATGAAGCCGATTCTGGCCTTTTCGTTTTTTATCTCTTTTGCCTTGTCTGGAGTGAACGATTGCAGCCACG
>JBGYGP010000190.1:0-6633 GCA_041820645.1 Proteiniphilum sp.
CCAATCCCGTTATTCCGAATTATCTCACGACCAAGGGAGCAGGCGGAAGTCAGAACATCGACATCAGCAATTACTCCTTTCCGGACAATCAAATGGTTCGTTTTTCCGACACCGACTGGTGGGAAGAAATCGACCGTACCGCTCCCATCCAAAACCATCAGTTGACACTGGCAGGCGGAAACAGCAAAGGACAATATCTGTTGGGATTAAATTATTTCGACCAGCAAGGAGTAATTGCTGATGTCGATGTTCTGACTTCCGCCTGCTCCCTTGGTCGTGAGATAATTCGGAATAACGGGATTGGGGCCTGTTCCGAATTGCGCATGTTCGGGTTGTTTATTCGTAATTCCGCGCAGAGAAAAAGAATTTGCTTGAGATTCCCATTCTATAGCCAATCTTTCCATGGAATTCGTCAGGTCATATCTTTTGGTGGTTTTCTGAATTCCGTAATAGGCGTCGTAGGTTAATTTGGGTTGTCCGCCTCTGGTTCCTTTTTTGGTAGTAATCAGGATAACCCCGTTCGAAGCCTGCGCCCCGTAAATAGCAGCCGAAGAGGCGTCTTTGAGCACCTGCATGCTCTCGATGTCGTTCGGGTTTAAGCTGCTCAGGTTCTGGTTGCGTGTTGCCACACCGTCGATTACGTACAGCGGGCCGTTGTCGTTTACCGTATTCACCCCGCGGATACGCACCATGGTGGCCGAACCCGGAGAGCCTGTTTGTCCGATATACACACCCGGAGTTTTTCCCTGCAACTGTTGGGTAGCCGAAGAACCGGTGGAAGCCAACAGGTCTTCCGTGTTTACAACGGCCACCGAGCCGGTGATGTCTTTCTTGGCTTGCGTGCCATATCCTACCACCACGATTTCCTTCAGGCTTTCCACATCTTCGGACAATATCACGTTTAACCGGATATTGTCTCCGACAGGAATAATCTGGGTTACGAAACCCACATAGGAGAACGCAAGGAGGGAGCCTTTGGACGCAACTTCTATCGTAAAGTTTCCATCGATATCCGTTATCGTTCCATTGGTAACTTGTTTGTCGGGAATTTTTTCAATGACGTTTACCCCGACCAATGGGCCTCCCCCCGCATCGGTAACACTCCCCGTAACGCGTACTTGTGCAAACGCCATGCTTGCACTCAACATCAAGAAGAGGGAAAGAATCGCGATTCTTCTCCCATTCCAAAACAAATGTTTCTCTTTTTGCATAAAAATAACGATTAATGATTAATAATTTTGAGAAATAGAAAATGGTAAATTAGACCATACTTGATTTTTTTTCTTTATATTTTCCATAATGCGGTAATAATTAGCTGTGTAGTTGTTTGGGCATTTATTTACTTTTCAAAGGTATAATAAAAAAACATATTTTGAAAAATATTTAAGTTTTTTTTCAAAGCAAAAGGGTTCGTCGATTGAAAAGCGGGGTTCGTCGATTCCGTTTCATCGATTTTAAAAAAATAAATGTTACTGAATTCAACACTTCGTTAATCGTTCAGTATGCGGGTCATACGGCAACGGGAGCAGACTCCGCGAATTGCTTCGCCGGGCGAAGGAGCGTTGCGCGAAGAAGAAATATGTTGTAAAACATAATACAATCGTTTTTCCGGTTTCAAAATTTTACGTAATTTAGAGCCGTTAAAAGAAAAAAAAACGGTAGAGCTTTTTAGAACACTTGGAATGTTAAAATAAAATGTGGCAGCCTTTTCACAGCTGTTGGAATGTTAAAATAAAATTTGGCGGCCTTTTCACAGTTGTTGGAATGTTAAAATAAAATTTGGCAGCCTTTTCACAGTTGTTGGAATGTTAAAATAAAGTGTGGCGACCTTTTCACAGTTGTTAGAAGGTCGAAACAAAGTGTGGCGACCTTTTCACAGTTGTTGGAAGGTCGAAACAAATTGCGGCAGTTTTTAAATGAATATAAAGTACTTGAAATATTAAGAAAAAAACGGACTATACGATACCGCGAATTACCTACACGCGCTATTGTAACCCTTTCATCAATTAATAATATAAAACAATGAAAATAGCAATTATAGGAACCGGAACAATGGGTAACGGCATTGCACAGGCATTTGCGCAAGGCGGATACCGGGTGGTAATGAAAGATTTGTCGGAAGAGCTGCTGCAACGCGCCATCGAGAATATCGATAAAAGCCTTTCCAAATTGGTGGAGAAAGAAAAAATAAGCGCCGATGCTAAAACCGACATTCTCGGGCGTATTCGCCCGACAATGTCTTACGACGATGTCAGGGATTGTAGCTTGGTAGTAGAAGCCATTGCCGAGAACATGGAGTTGAAAAAGAGAGTTTTCCGCGAACTGGACGAAGCGTGTAACGCCGATTGTATTTTGGCAACCAATTCCTCCTCGCTCTCCATTACCGAAATAGCAGGTTGCACCGGACGCCCCGAAAAAGTGATCGGTATGCACTTTTTCAATCCTGTGCCGATGTTGAAACTGGTGGAGGTTATTCGCGGCCAACTCACCTCCGACAGTGTGTACGAATGTGTAAAAGGCATTGCCGAAAAAATAGGTAAAACGCCGGTGCAGGTAAAAGAAGCGCCCGGTTTTTTGGTAAACCGCCTGCTTATCCCGATGATAAACGAAGGTATCGGCGCTTTTGCCGACGGCGTGGCATCGAAAGAAGAGATAGACGAGGCCATGAAACTCGGTGCCGGACACCCTATCGGCCCCTTAGCGCTGGCCGATTTGGTAGGGCTCGACGTTTGCCTCGCTATCATGGAGGTGCTTCACCGCGAGTTCGGCGAAGATAAATACCGCCCGCATCCGTTGCTTCGCAAGATGGTGCGCGCCAACCTGCTCGGACGGAAAACGGCAAAGGGTTTTACGATTATTAAAAGCGAAAAATTACGAAGCGTCGAAATTGCTGCCCAAGATATAACGCTGCGATACGTCGCAACTGCCGCTATGCCTGATTCGTCATTTTTTGAGCGTGACTAAACGGATAATTTTTTCCGTTACATTTTCCTCCTCTTCCGAAAGGTTGATCCAATACGTGTTGAGGTCTTTTTTGAACCATGTCATCTGTTTTCGGGCGTAGTTGCGGCTATGTTGTTTGATCTTTTCGACGGCAAAATCGAGGCTGCATTTCCCGTCGAAATATTCAAACAACTCTTTGTAACCTACCGTGTTGAGCGAGTTTAGATGACGTTTCGGATAAAAATGCCGGGCTTCTTCGAGTAATCCCCCTTGCATCATCGAATCGACTCTCCGGTTGATGCGGCGGTAGAGCTCTTCCCTATCGCGTGTAAATCCGATTTTTACAACATCGAAATGTCGTTTTTTTTGAGAGTTCGTTCGAAGAGACGAATAGGGTTTGCCAGCCATCAAGCAGACTTCCAAAGCATGAATAACCCGTTTCGGATTTTTCAGATCAACTTCGTTGTAAAATTTCGGGTCGAGTATTTTTAAACGGGCTCTGATGTTTTCCAATCCTTCGGTTTGATAGAGATCGTAAACCTCTTTGCGGAGATTTTCGTCGATAGTCGGAATTTCGTCAATCCCTTGGCAAACAGCGTCTATGTACATCATAGAACCGCCCGTCATGACTAAAAACGGATTTGTCGTAAGTTGGCTTTCGATAAGGGCAATGGCGTTCGTCTCGAATTCGCTTGCACTGTAGTACTCCTCCGGGTTGAGAATTCCTACAAAATAGTGCGGCACTCTTTGCAGTTGTTCTTCGGTGGGGGCGGCCGTCCCAATCGTTAATCCTCTGTAAATTTGTCGCGAATCGGCAGAGAGAATGGAACATTGCAGCCTTTCTGCGACACGGATGCTCCATTCCGTTTTGCCAACGCCTGTCGGTCCAAGTAAAACCAACAGTGTACCCATCAAAACAAATCGTTTTCCGAAGGTATATTTTCCGTTTCGCTGTCCAATCCGTCAAAACCTTCTTTGTCAAGTTCGTCGAGATCAAAACTTTCGTCCCCGAAAAAAGATTCGTCGGTATCAAAAGTGTTTGAAGTTGTTACCACTTCGTCGAAGTCGATAACCTGTTTGGGAGCTTCCCCTACGGAAACAGAACACACGGGTGCTTTCAGATTCTTCCCGGTAATAATTTCCGACAATTCGATAAAAAGCGCCCTTTCGGTAAGGTAATCGAAAACAAACATCAATTTCTGTTTTTCGTCTTCCAAAAAGTCACTCAATACCGATTCTTCCATGGTGTTGGGGTCTTCATCGGAATAGGTATCCATTTCCACCAGTGTGATCTCTTGCTTCTTGTTCCAATTGTTGTCGCAGATGAAAAACGAGGCCATCTCACCTTTGCTGAATCCGGTAGCTGCAATAATGGCTTCGTAAAAGTCGAGGAAAGTATTGTCGGCGTCTATTTTGATTTCTCTCTTAAAATTGTCCACTTCGTCGGAAATCAGGATGAATCTGAAAATCATAAAACATTCTTGTTAATGGTGTATTTTTGAATTCAAAGTTAATAAAAAGTTTTCGAATCGGAAGTTATTCGATAATATAATCTGTTTGCGTTTTGTACTGCGGGGAAGCCCGGAACAGGTGAGTCGTTTTGAAATAAGTTGACTCATGACGGGCATAGTGCTACTGGAGATTTTGTCCCTGTCTTCGCGGAAACAACCATGTTGCATCCGATAATTGAATCTGCGGGTGAATTTTCTCGCTTGAATTTCAAAATAACTTTCATTAAAATAAGTACTTTTGTAAAGAATTGCCGATACCGGCAACCGGTACGACAAAAAATGATTCATAACCGAAGTGAAATAACAATATAAATCATTTGTAATCAATTAATAATTTAGAAAATACATTGCATCATTTCATCTTTTAATAATATGGCAACAAGAATCAATCCGTACCTCAATTTTAATGGTACATGCGAAGAAGCATTTAACTTTTACAAAAAAGCCTTTGGCGGCGAATTTACGATGATATCCCGCGCCGGAGAGCATCCTGTGGTGGTGTCCGAAGAGGAAAAAGACAGGATTTTATACATTGAATTGCCTATCGGAGACGATAAATTAATGGGTTCTGATGTGTTCGAAACCTTTGGACAAAGTGTAAAAACCGGAAATCACAACTACGTATCCATTAGCACCGATACCAAAGAGGAGGCCGATCGTCTGTTTTATTCCTTATCGGAAGGAGGCGAAGTAGAAATGCCTATCAATGAGCAGTTTTTCGGATATTTCGGAAGTTTTAAAGACAAATTCGGTATCAATTGGATGGTAATATCGACAACATGACACATAACGATTGCGCTGTGCAGAAAAGCAATCTGAAGGCAATCGGAGGGCTGAAAATTTTTCTTTGAAGGAAGTAAAGTAAAAAAAATGACACACGACGAAAGAATTGCGCAAATGACCTTTGCCGCGGTTTATCCACACTACGTATCAAAAGTGGAGAAAAAAGGCAGAACTCAAGAGGAGCTGCATCGGGTTATCTCGTGGCTCACGGGGTTCGATGCGGCAAAAATCCGGCAACTGATAGACGAGGAAGTAACCCTTGCCGGGTTTTTTGCCCAAGCCCGTCTGCATCCTAACGCTTGTCTTATAAAAGGGGTTATCTGTGGCTATCGTGTAGAGGAGATCGAAAATCAACTCACGCGGCAAGTCCGTTATTTGGACAAACTCGTTGATGAATTGGCCAGAGGCAAGAAGATGGAAGACATTTTGAGGGAAGAGAAGAATCGGTTTTGAGTCTTCTCGTGCAACGTTTCATCTCGAACTTTGTACCAAAGAGAATCCTCCCTTTGAGTGTGCGGAAAATTGTTGTACCTTTGTCGTAATTTTAATTTATAATCGATGACAAACAATGAAGAAAAAGGCATTGTCATTAGTAGTAGCGTTGATGGTTTTTGGTGTTGCCGTTTCGGTGGCGCAGTCGCGCATTATTTTGCCCGATTCATCGCAGATTACTGCCAATCCCGATTCTTTGGACTTATTGTCTCGGCAAGTGCCTCATGACCACGATCACGGCCACGACCACGATCACGATGAAATCGACACTGTAAATCTTGTATTGCCCGATGCGAAGGTATGGCTATTGAATGCCCGAACCGGTGACAAATTGATGATGCCGATGGATACGCTGAAATACAATTTCCAACAGACCACTCTGCCGGACGGGTATTCGGTTGCAACCGGGTTTTTGGCGCCCTTGGGTTCGCCATACATTTCGAAGATTTTTTTCGAGATACCGGAGAAAAGCCCTTTTGTTTTTTATGACGCGTATCAACCGTACAATAAATTGCCCGAAAATCAATTGTTTTACAGTTCCCGTGTGCCTTATGCGAAGCTCGATTACCAACGCGGAGGAAGTCGCCAACAAAGAGAAGAGCGTTTCAAGGCGCTTTTGACAAGCAATTTCGGAAAGCAATTGAATGTCGGTATTCAAGCCGATCTTATCAACGCTTTGGGCTTTTACAATTCTCAAACCAACAAACACACCGATTGGGGTCTCTTCGGAAACTATCAATCCGACAGGCTCGAGGCCTATCTTTATGCTTCCGCTTCAACCATCCGGCAGTTTGAAAACGGCGGAATTACCGACGAGAGCTATATTCGCAACCCCGAGCTATTGGGGAGCAACTTTACTTCTTCCGACATTCCCGTCCGATTTATAAATACGTGGAACAAAGTA
>JBGYGP010000191.1:0-2674 GCA_041820645.1 Proteiniphilum sp.
ACTGTCCGATAAGAATTTCAATATTCACTGTATATTACTATGTCTTAAGCCATTGTCTTATTTTTTTATTATCCGGTCTTACCGTTACAAGGTGCCACCGCGAAGCGGCTCGTTTTTCGTTCTACCGCTATTCTCTACCCTAATATCGCCGCAATGCGGCTGAAAAACGCTTTCCCTATAAACTGCGTAACAGCGATATTACGGCATCACGGTTTCTATTTGGGGCTTTCTGCTCCAAACCCCGAATTCCTTTTTTGTCCTGACACAAAAAAAGGAGTCAAAAAAGGTCGAGGCTGCAGCTGCGAGACCGATCCGCTGCGCTCAAACAACTTTTCGTTTTCGACACGTGCGACGCACATTTTTGATAAAAAATCAAATTCAGAAAATCTTTTAACTCATTATAAAATAAAAATTTAGTCGATAATTTTTCCAAAAAATCTCTAATGCGTAACGTTAGAAAAATATACAGATTATTATTTGTTAATAAGATAGTTACAATCATATGTGTTTCTAACGCTGAATCTGGGTTTATCGGACAGCAATAATTTTTTATGCCTTCTTTCTTCCCATTGTCCCTTAATCCAACTATCTTTGCAGAAGGTTTCAGTTCGGGGGTAGCCCATTCGTTACCGTTTTTGTCATTCTTTCCTATCGGATATGGTAATGTTTTAGTAACACTGCTCTGTCCAGAGTTGGCAAAAGTTCGTCTTTAGGCGGTTTTATCCCCGAATGGTCGAACATTCATAACCGACTGTTTCACAAATCACTTGCTATGTCCACCTATTTTTGACCGTTTAGGATAGATTTTTTATGAAAAAATTACTTTTCTCTCTCATTACCTCTTTTTGTCTGCTTCCCGCTATTGCTCAAAACAATTTGAGTGACAATGCCAAAATCAGTCTTATAACTACTTCGCCATGGAACGGAGAAGTATATGCACTTTACGGACATACGGCTATTTTGGTTGAGGATGATTCGCTTGGCTTGAATCATGTATTTAACTATGGTTTTTTTGACCTCTCTAAACCCAATTTTATGCTCAATTTTATATTGGGGAAAACAGATTATATGCTTGGAGTTCAGGAGTATGACGAGTTTATCGTCGAAAACAGAATCAAAGGTGTAAAAGCGGTAAAACAAGTGTTGAATTTCTCTCAATCCGAGAAACAAAACCTGTGGGAGGCTTTATATATCAACTCGCTGCCTGAAAACAGGGGCTATCGTTATAATTTCTTTTACGATAATTGTGCCACAAGACCTCGCGATATGATTGAAAAATATACGCAGGGAACAATTGTTTATTTACCGTCAGAAAAAGAGCAATCTTACCGGGACCTTCTTCACGAATGCTTAAAAAAGCATCCTTGGATGAAGTTTGGTATAGACCTTATTATTGGAAAAGATGCAGATGCAACCATCGATGTGAGACAAAAAATGTTTTTACCGGAATACTTGATGAACTCATTCGGTACGGCAAAAATAGTAAAAAGTGATTCTCTCTCCATCCCTTTGATAAAAAACGAAATAATCTTATTAAATCATGATAATGAGATAAATGAAATAGGCGAAGATTTCCCCATATCTCCCAATATTACAGGATTCGCATTGCTGCTATTGACAATTATCGTAACCTGGATTCAGATTAACTTTCCAAACAAGCAGTTTTATAAAATTTACGATATCGTTTTGTTCGGAATAGCGGGAGTGGGGGGACTTGTTATTTTTTTCCTCATGTTTTTTTCCGAACATCCGGCCACCGATAATAACTGGAATTTCGTTTGGATGAATATCTTTTCACTTATTTTCGCAATATTATTTTGGGTAAAATCGCTGCAAAATATCGTTATATCCTACCATTTTATTAACTTTGCAATCCTTACGGTTTTTATTGCTTTTTGGTGGTTTATTCCGCAATCACTTCCTCTTACTGCATTATTTTTTGCGATGAATTTGTGGATCAGGTCGTGGGCAAATTTTTGGCTGTGGAGGAAAAGCAAAAGTACAAACAAATAAAGAGAGATGATTTTGACACAATTTTCAATACCCAAAATCGTGTCAATAATTTTTTAGCATGATTTTTGCTAAAGGATTTTATCGAAGATAAATACATGACAAAGATTTTTTCTACACTGATAGCCTTTCTTTCGGCGACGACACTCCTTGGACAAAACACGCCCAAACTGGTTGTGGCGGTGACTATCGATCAACTTCGCGCCGATTATCTCGAACTGTTTGAATCCAATTTCGGCGAAAAAGGATTTAGAAGATTACTCAATCAAGGATTGGTCTATTCCAACATCACTTACAATTTTCCGTATTTAGACAGGGCTTCTACCATTGTATCTCTGTTTACCGGAGCATCGCCGTCGTATCATGGCATCATTGGTGAGAATAAATACGAACGGAAAGAAGGTAAAGAGATTTCCTCGTTTTTTGATAAAAATTATTCGGGTGTTTTTACCAGCGAAAACTTTTCTCCGCTACTTATCAAGGTCTCAACTATTGCCGATGAGCTTAAAATTGCATCGGGAGGACAATCGGATGTATTTTCTTTTGCTCCGAATGCTTCACAAGCGCTTGCATCGGGAGGGCATGCCGCCAGCGGCGCCTATTGGATTGATGATTCAAACGGAAAATGGGCAACAACCTCTTTTTACAAATCGAAACAAACGAT
>JBGYGP010000192.1:0-11976 GCA_041820645.1 Proteiniphilum sp.
CCAATAGATATTGCTACCGGCCCAGATAACGGGGGGAGTAAACTGGTCGTTCGTAAATTTCAGGTCGGTTCCGTCCCACAAAACATACAGATGATAAGCGCGGCTTTTTACCAGGGCAGCGCTGCGGGTTCTGCTGTTTAGCGAAGAGATGTTGCCCGATACGAGTTTTATCTTTCCGGGCGTATTGCCATTGGGCATGATCCATTGTGCCAGTTCGGTTTCGGCTCCTGCCGCAACGGTTACACTCTGCCAATCGGGAGGGTTTGTCCCTGTTGCCGATACCGATTCGCTTATCAGGTCGTAAGTCGTGCCTCCGCCATAAAACCCCGTTTGGCCGCCGGTGTAGCTTAACGAAAGAGATTCCGTAAGTGGATTATTGGCCATACTATTTACCGTAAGACATTGCAACGCACCCAGGTGATTCAGGGTTACGCTTCCCACCGATGCGCCGGGAGCAACGCTCGCTTTTCCGGCAATGGGTACCGAAAGTTCGTTCAAACTCTTAAAACCCACCGGAGAGACATCGACATCGATTTTATCGTTGTTGATGTTTGCCGTTGCTCCGTGCACAAGGTAAACGGTATATTCGCTGCCGGCACTGATTCCTGTCGGCAGATTAACGTTAAAATAGGCTTTTTTGCCATCC
The DNA here is from genome assembly GCA_041820645.1 of Proteiniphilum sp. Lineage (GTDB taxonomy): Bacteria > Bacteroidota > Bacteroidia > Bacteroidales > Dysgonomonadaceae > JBGYGP01. Next base: position 647 of record JBGYGP010000192.1, read on the forward strand.
GCGCTGATATTGCTTACAGTTACCTCTTCGCCCTCCACGGGGTTGTTTGTCCCCTGCCGGAAAAAGAGTTTTATCTTGTCTCCCGTTTTCCATTTCACGAGAATGTTCTTGCTGCCGGTAGCCTTTTCCAGGCTTACACGAGCTTCGGGTTGTCCCTCCGGCATCACGGCCGTAACGGTAAATCCGTTGCCCGATTCGGCAGTTTGTCCCGCTTCAGTCAGTTCGTTTTTTGCGCAGCCGGCGAAGATTGCCGCAGCCAGCGCGAATAAAAATATTTTTTGCATCATTCTTTTATAAAAGTTTTAATTTTAAATCTTTGTTTTGCTTAGTCCTTCCCGGCTTTCCCGAAAAGGAGACGTAAATATTAATCCGCATATCGGTTTCCGGCGCTCTGCCGTATCGACGAACCGGCCATGCCGGTTATCGGGGGTAGATTCTCCTCCGGAAGCGACTTGAGAAGTTTACCAATCTTCGCCCTCAAAATCGGATGTATCTCCGCTGGCGCCGAGAATGTTTTGAGAAGTTTCAATTTCGATCATTTCGATTTGCGGGGCAACATACTGTTCTTCAGTTACCGCCGCCAGTTGGTTGATTTCTTTTCTATTCATCATATTTTAAAATGTTTGACTCATCCCTTGCAACCTCCTTCTTAAGGAAAAGTACAGAAGGTCATCTCGGGTTTTGGTTATCTGTCTTTGTATCGGTTTTTTTTATTTTTTACCTGGTTTATTGCGTTATTTAATCAGTGCGATAAATTCTTCGCGCGTTTTTTGATGATTGAATACACCGGTAAAATCGGAAGTTGTGGTAACGGAGTTTTGTTTCTCCACGCCGCGCATCTGCATGCACATGTGTTTGGCCTCGATAACCACCATTACTCCCATGGGATTCAGCGTGTTTTGGATACACTCCTTGATTTGCGTCGTCAGTCGCTCCTGAACCTGAAAACGACGGGCAAACACGTCCACCACACGGGCAATCTTACTCAAACCGGTAACGTATCCGTTCGGGATATAAGCTACATGCGCTTTTCCGTAGAACGGGAGCAAGTGATGCTCACAAAGCGAAAACAAATCGATATCTTTTACGATAACCATTTGGCGATACTTCTCTTTAAAAAGCGCCGAACGTAAAATCTCTTCCGGATTTTGGGCATAACCTTTCGTCAGAAACTGCATCGACTTGGCCACACGCTCCGGAGTCTCCAACAACCCTTCTCGATTGACATCTTCCCCCAACAATCCGATAATTTCATGAATATGGCTTGCTATGGTGTCTCTTTTCTGTTCTTCTGTAAGCATACAAAAATTGGGGTTTGGTTATTCGACCTGGCTGACCGGTATTTTCACTTCATCGACAACAATATACATCTCTTTCCCGAATGAGGGAAAGGCCTTTTTCATCTCTCCGAGCACGGCATCGGCCTCCTCTCTGGTCTTGAAATTTCCCACCCTCAACCGCCAGAAAGGAGAATCGAACATTACTACGGTTTCGTACTGAGGAAAAGAATTACTCACTATCTGCTGTTTGGAATAGGCTTCGTTTCGCGAAGTACGTTGGTTGTTTCCCGAAAAGGCCTGAATTCTGTATCCGCGCATTTTCACATAATGAGCGCCGTCTCCTGCCGAATAAACGGTGCGCGGAGGCGCCATGCTGCGGCCTAATATCTCTTTGATGGATTCATCCTCAAAAACATTCACACGTCCCTGTCTCGGAACGTATCTCCGAAGTTCATCCAAAATTTCATTCCTCTGGTTTTGGGTTTGAGCGCTCAGATTGACACATGCAAAAAACAGAAAAACATATAAAAAAAATTTTGTTGCAGTCTTCATAAGAATGAATTTTGCACAAAGATAGGTATTTACTGCGGATTTCGTCGGAAATCCGCAGTAAAAAAAACTAAATGAGTTAAAATGCCTCGATAATGGGCATAAACTTGTCCACGCTCAACGAAGCTCCTCCAATCAGCCCGCCGTCAACGTCGGGATTGGAAAAAAGCTCTTTCGCGTTCGAAGCGTTGGCACTTCCGCCGTAAAGAATCGATGTTCTGTCGGCAACCTCTTTCCCGTATTTATCGGCAAGGGTTTTGCGGATAAAGGCGTGCATCTCCTGAGCCTGATCTGCCGTGGCCGTTTTGCCGGTTCCGATAGCCCAAACGGGTTCGTAAGCGAGAACTATTTTTGAGAAATCTTCTTTTGAGAGGTTGAAAAGCGATTTTTCCACTTGCTCTTTCACGACGTCGAAGTGTTTGCCCGATTCTCTCTCTTCGAGCACTTCTCCGATGCAGAAGATGGGAGTCAGTCCGTTTTCCAACGCCAGAATAACTTTTTCTTTCAGAATTTCGGGCGTTTCGTGATAGTAAGCGCGACGTTCGCTGTGCCCCAGAATCACATATTTCGCACCGGTAGAAGCCACCATCTCGGCCGAAACCTCTCCGGTATAGGCTCCCGATGCTTTATCGGCGCAGTTTTCGGCTGCTACACCCACCGCGTCGGTGTCGATTGCGTCTGCAATACTCGCCAAATGAATGAAAGGGACGCCGATGATTACATCGCAATTTACCTGTTTCCCTTTAAGGGCTGCATCCAACTCTTTGGCCAAAGCCAAACCTTCTTGCAGGTTTTTGTTCATTTTCCAGTTACCTGCTACAATGTTTTTTCTCATATCTGTAAATTAATTGTTTAATTAAATTCTCCGTTTTTTCGTGCGCCTCATGTCCGCACATTTCAAGATAGCCAGGGGCAAAAGAAATATCAATAAGATGAGTACCAATTTTGCCGCAAAACTGTTTTTTATTCCTTCCACCGAAGCAATTTCTTTTTTACGATGGAAATCGGGAACATCTCCGTCGTCCCACATATTTACCACCGTGCCGTTTTTAATAAGCATCAACCCCGGATTGGAGCGAATCATCGTTTTCAACACCCGCTCATCGCAAAACGCAACGTCAAACGACAACCCATGTGCTTTGTCCCATTCCGAAATCGCGCCGGAAGGCGAAGCGGTAAGCAGATAAAACCGGTATCCGTGTTCTTTTGCATATTCGCTTGCTTGCACAAAACGATCGAGGCGACAGGGATTCATCTTTTCGAGCGAATAAGAAACCATCAGAAACACATAATCGGTATCCGACAGAAGTTGAGCGGTAATGTCTTCATCCAGAAAGTATTCTTGCGAGATGCTGTCTTTCCGATAGCGCTCTATCCTGAAATCTTCGATTTTCGGTTTTTCGCCCTCCTTTATAATTTTGGTTTTCATCTCCACAAACGTCCACGTAGAGTCGTTCCAAGGATAATTCTCCTCTGTAAACTCCTGTTCCGTTCCATTTTTTCTGTAAACGAAAACATTTTCTACAATGTCGGCTTTTGCGGGGTCAATATACATTTGTTCGGGAATATTTGCGCCTATCTTATACGGTCTGAAATCGAAAACGGGAAGTTTTTCCACGTTGTAAACGGCAAAAGAAAACCCGAAAACAACGCAATATACAGCCGCCATCCATTGCCTTTCGGGTGAAAACAAAGGAGTTATTCTCCTCCGGTTGAGCAGCAAAACAACGGTGCACGCCGAAAGCAGCAGATTTTTGTAGAATGTCTCCCAGTTGTCGATGATGAGAGCGTCGCCAAAACAGCCGCAGTCTTTTACCGGATTTGCCAAAGCAATCCACAAAGTGAGCGGCAGGAAAAAAGCCATAAACACAGCCGTCGCAACAACGGCCGCTTTTCGATAAATCCCGAGCAACAAAAAAACGCCGACAAGAAACTCAACAACCACCAGAAGAACGGTTGCGGGCAAAGCCCACGAGAACAGCCCGGTCAGGTCGAAGGAGATGAGGTAGTCCTGAATTTTATACGCAAACCCGTGGGGGTCAACGGCTTTTACGAAGCCGGAAAAAAGAAAAGTCGTTCCGACAATAATTCTTGATATTTCGGTAAGAACCTTCAGAAATTTGTCATTTGACTTTGTCATTCTCCGAAATGCAGTTTGATAAGCCCGAAAATCGCGTAATTTACAATATCCATGTAATTGGAATCGATTCCTTCCGATGCAAGCTCTTGCCCTTCGTTGTTCTCCATCTCTTTGATCCGGTATATTTTTACCAAAATCAAATCGGTGTACGAAGCCACCCGCATGTTGCGCCAAGCCTCATCGTAATCGTGATTTTTGGAGGTCATCAATGTTTTGGCGGCTGCGGCGTACTTGTCAAACAATTCGAGCGCGCGAGCGCGCGAAATATCGATGCTGTCGGCATAACCCAGTTCGAGCTGAATCATCCCCATAATTCCGTAATTGACGAGCGCGATAAATTCCGGCAGGATGCCTTCGCCCACCTTGCTCTCTTTTTTTACCTGCAAGGAGCGGATGCGGTTTGCCTTAATCAACAATTGATCGGTTACCGATTCCGGCCGGAAAATACGCCAGGTAGGCCCATATTCCTTTGACTTGAGTTCGAACATCCGGCGACAGAGTTGGATAACTTCATCGAATTGTTGGTAGGTATTGCTCATAAAAAAAGTCTTGTAAAATTAACCTTCGGCAAAGGTAGATAAAAAAAGAAAAAGGTACAAGATCAACCTTCCTGCACCTTTTGTTATTAAGAAAATTTTGTATGGCCAAGTGCTTATCTTACGATATCCGGATGGATTTTCCTACGCGAAGCGTCGTACGGCTTGTCATGTTGTTGAGGTTGCAAAGTTTTGAAACGGATAGTCCGTAACGACGCGCAATAGCTCCCAGCGTATCGCCTTTTTGTATTTTGTGGTATTTTACCTGACCGGAAACATATTTGTTATCAGCCGTATTTTGCGATTCCGCATATTGTTTTGAGTTCGTTTTCCGAACGGAACTGCTCTTCGTGGTTTTGTGGTAGCTGGAGTTCGTTACCAGATATTCGTCGCGGTGGCAAACTTTGTTGTCGAAATCGATAATAAAGTTTGGATTGATGGGTTTTCCCAAAAAACGGGTTTCGAAATGGAGGTGCGGCCCCGTCGAAAGCCCGGTACTTCCTCCCAAGGCGATGGGCTGCCCGGATTTTACGAATTCATTTTCTGCTACCAGAAATTTGGACAGGTGTCCGTAAACGGTTTCCAATCCGTTCAGATGACGCACTACCAGATAGTATCCGTAGCCTCTGCGCTCAAACTCTTTTACTCTTACCTTTCCGTCGAATGCGGCGTAGATGGTATCTCCTACATTTACTTTCAGGTCAATGCCGTAATGGTAACGGCGACGGCCTCTACGTCCGAAATTGGAAGTAACATATCCTTCGTGCGGCATTGAAAAGTTCGATAAATCCACCAAAAAAGAGTCGGGAACATTCGTTACCGAACCGTACACATTTACATGGCGGTTCATCCAAACACCGCAGTAAATATCGTCGGCGGGAATTGCGTCGGGGTCAAATGCTTCTTCGCGTGCAGCTTTTGCTTCTTCCAAAACCGACATATCTATTTTCAGTTTGATACCTTCGGCGTACAAGCCTTGGTCTTGTCCTAAGCTTGTGCTGTGAAGCTGCTTGGATACAACCTCCGAACGAGATTGATTATTTTTCGTAGGGCTTTGTTTTGCTTGGGAAAATGCTGTTGAAGTCATCAGCAAAAGGGAAGCCGGCAATAAAATTTTAATTTTTGACAATAACTTTTGATTTTCCATAAATCTCTCGCAGATTGCTTTAATCTTTAATACTGTATGGTGACTCTCACTTGTTTATCAGACCTCGTCGTTCGCGTAAAGATTGACGAAAGTCAATTGTGGATATTCAAAAATCTCTTCTTCTTTAAAAAATCTTTTCAGTTCTTTCTCTGCAGTCTCAACAGAGTCCGACGCATGCACTATATTTTCCTGAACGCTCATGCTGTAATCGCCCCTGATAGTGCCGGGAGCGGCATATCGTCCATTGGTAACGCCGGTCATCTCTCTTACGACATTTATCGCCTCCAAGCCTCTCAAGGCCATCACAACAACCGGACTTACCTGCATGGAGTCTTTGATTCGTCCAAAGAAAGGTTTTTCGAGCAAATGAGCATAATGCTCCTTTAGGATAGTATCCGACAAACACATCATTTTCAGGCCTGCAATTTGAAGTCCCTTTTTCTCGAATCGAGCGATAACCTCACCCATAAGACCTCTTTGCACGGCGGATGGTTTAAGAATTACTAAAGTGGTTTGCATTGAATTTTATAGTGAAAAAAACTAAAAAACCTTTTTGATTAAAGAAATATTTCCACAAATATCCCCAAAGTAAATCTTTTCTTTTTTTTTCTGCAAATTTTAAACGCCCCAATTTATCGGTTCTTTTCCGAAGAGATTTGAATTCGTGTAGAGATTCAGTTGCAAGTTATTGACAAAAAAACAGATAGGTGAAAACATGTTTTAAAACATAAAAACCGGTTTTTAAAGGAATATCAAATTTATTAACAAGGTTACCGGCAAAAAAGAAGAATCTATTCGGAATATCGAAATTTTTCATTTTTGGGGTGAAAATATACGAAATCGATAAAAAAAGTGAAAAGAAAACGGCAATGTATCTTTTATTCAGAAGAAAAACAGTTGTATGTTTCACGTTTTTTAATAAGGTATACGATTTTCGTGTTCATTGGAGGGGCGGAATATTAATTGTTTTATTTACCTTTGCAGCAATTTCAGCATGAATTACAACGAACTTAATAATGAAGAAGTATAATCTTATTAATACGGTTGCGGGTTGGGCAATGTTTGCCGTTGCCGCTGTCGTATATCTGATGACAATCGAACCGACCGCGAGTTTTTGGGATTGCGGCGAATTTATCTCATCGGCATACAAACTGGAAGTAGGGCATCCGCCCGGAGCGCCTTTTTTTATGCTCGTCGGCAATTTGTTTACTCAGTTTACCAACGACACGACACAGGTGGCCAGGATGGTAAATATTATGTCGGCGCTGCTTAGCGCGTTTACTATTTTGTTTCTCTTTTGGACGATTACGCACCTCACACGCAAGTTGGTTATGGGAACGTCCGGAGAGAAGGAGTTTTCGTTGGGGCAAATTATTGCCGTTATCGGTAGCGGATTGGTTGGCGCCTCGGCATCCACTTTTTCGGATACATTTTGGTTTTCGGCTGTCGAAGGCGAGGTTTACGCATTCTCTTCGATGCTTACTGCGCTTGTTTTCTGGCTGATATTGAAGTGGGAAGACAACGCCGAAAAAGCCGATTCCGATAAATGGATTGTACTCATTGCTTATATCATGGGGCTTTCCATCGGCGTTCACTTGCTCAATCTGCTCTGCATTCCGGCCATTACGCTGGTATATTATTACAAGAAGGCCGAAAAGCCCACTTGGAAAGGCGGTTTTTGGGCTCTGCTCTTTTCGTTTGGGCTTATTGTCGTATTGATGTACGGAATCATTCCCGGATTTACCAAGGTGGGAGGGTGGTTCGAACTCTTCTTTGTAAACACATTGGGAATGAAATACAATACGGGGGTTGCCGTGTATCTGATTCTGCTGATTGCCTCTATTGTGTGGGCTCTGTTTGAAAGCATCTCCGAGAGAGAAAACAACAAGAGAATGCGAACGGCATTTATGGCGAGCATGGCATTGTCGGGCATTTTATTTATCGGAAGCAGTGTTTGGTTATGGATTGTTCTTATCGGAACCGCCGCCTATTTCGTGTATAGGAGAAATGCCCTCAATCCGAAGATTCTCAACCTTTCGATGTCGAGTTTGCTGGTAATCCTGATTGGGTTTTCGGCTTACGCCGTCATTCCGATTCGTTCGGCGGCCAATCCTCCGCTTGATTTGAACTCGCCCGAAGATGTTTTTTCGCTGGGGAGCTACCTCAATCGCGAGCAGTACGGAGACACTCCCCTGTTGTACGGGACCACATACGCTTCCAAAATAGAGCGCGACGCAGAGGGTGCGGCCGTTATCACGAAAGAGAAGAAATCGTATAAACGGGTTGTGAAAACTTCTCCCGAAGAAAAAGACCGATATATTTCCTATACAATCCCGACGTACAAATACAGCAACTCGACGCTTTTCCCCCGAATGCATTCACATTCGGGGAAACCGGGGTACAGTAACCACATTCAGGGATACGAGATATGGGGCGGAATTACCGACAGAAACAGCACGCCTTCGGTTTTCGAAAATATCAGCTTTCTATTCGGCTACCAAATCAATCACATGTATTGGAGGTATTTCATGTGGAATTTTTCGGGCAGGCAAAACGATATTCAGAGCGACGGCGGAATTACAAAAGGGAACTGGATCAGCGGAATCCCTTTTATCGACGAATATATATTGAGATTGGGGGCACAAGACAACATCGCGCCCGATATTGCCGACAACAAAGGACGAAACGTTTACTTCATGCTCCCCTTTTTGCTGGGGATCATCGGAATCGTTTACCAATTGAAACGAAAACGCAGAGGGTTGCAAAGCTTTTCAATTGTTTTCCTCCTGTTTTTCATGACGGGTATCGCCATTGTGTTGTATCTGAACCAGACGCCGTATGAACCGCGCGAGCGCGATTATGCCTACGCCGGCTCATTCTATGCCTATTCCATCTGGATAGGGATGGGAGTGGCCGGTATCAGCCGCCTTTTGAGAAGATACGTTCGGAATACAGCCCTTGCAGCGTCGGTTGTTTCTCTGGCCTGTTTGCTCGTCCCCATTCGGATGGGGGCACAAAACTGGGACGACCACAACCGAGCGGGACGTACCTTGGCGCGCGATACAGGCATGAACTACCTCAGCAGCGTGGCCCCCGGAGGCATTATCTTTACCAATGGGGACAACGACACCTATCCGCTTTGGTATGTACAGGAGACCGAAGGTTTCAGAACCGATGTGCGGGTTACGAACCTCAGTTTTCTACAAACGGAATGGTACATCGACCAGATGCTGCGCCAAGCCTACTCTTCGCAACCCCTTCCCATCCGGTGGAGCAGGGAGAGGTACTGGAGCGAAGGCAGTGCGGCGGCGTTTGTTATCAGCAAATCGGAGATAGAAAACGCGCTTGCCAAAGGCAATGTTCCGAGTGTTTCGTACGGCCAGTATTACGATATGAATGCTTTTCGCGATTCCATTTCGTTGAAATACACCATGGAGCAGCTGCGCACGGGGAATTACAAACCTAAAAATCCGTTCTCCACCGGTGATACACAGATTATTCCGTCGAACAGGCTCTATCTGGACACAGATACCGCAAAGATAAATTGGGGTTCCATGAATTCGGCTCCGGCGGATAAGATGTATCTCAATTTGGGCAACCAATCGGCCGTGTATCTTCAATCGTTGATGTTGATGGATATTCTGACGAATACGAATGACGACAACTGGCGGCGTCCGCTGTATTTTGCCACCACGGTAAGCCCCGATTTGTATATGAATTTGCAGGATACCAATTTTTCGCTCACGGGGCTGGCATACCAGATAATTCCCGGCAAACCGCTAAGCGACGGTGTGAATACGGATAAAGCGTATGACAACATGATGAACGGATTTCGCTGGGGCGGATTGGAAAAGAATCCCGATATCTATCTGGACGAAACGGGCAGGCGCATGATCACCACATTCCGCTTGTATTTCAATCGCCTGATAGCCGCCTTGCTCGACGAAGGCAAGAACGACAAGGCGCTCGCCGCCCTCGACAAATGCACTGCCATGATGCCCGGCAAAGCCGTGCCTTACGGCAACGACGGCATTCTTTTCGCTCGCGGGTATTACCGATTGGGCGAAACGGAGAAAGCCTCGGCGCTGATGCGGGAGATGGAAATCCGCCTGCAAGCCAATCTTGCATGGTTCGACCGCTTGAGCCCGCGGCAAGCAGCCAACGCGATGCTCGATATTTATTCCAACATCAACCAGTTGTTGCTCATTGCGTCGGTCTATCAGGAATACGATACGGAGAAATATCAAATTCATACCGACGACCTGATTCAACGCGCCCAAAACTATTACACACAAGGGCTCGGATATATCGGCGACATGATATTGAAGGAGGTTACCAATAACTCCATACGCGGCTACTTCTATTCGGAAAACCAAGAAGATACCACGCAAAAAGGGATAAACGAAGCAATCATGCAGAAAACGATGCGGATGATGCAGCAGTTCAGCCCGAAACTTTTCGAACAATACAACAAGCAATAATCTATTTTTCGGGCGGCCGTTCATGTCGTTTCACGGACAAATGGCCGCCCGATTTGTATCTCCCCTCATTCTACTCTCTCATGATGATAGAGCAACCCCCTTATCTTTACAGGATGCTTTATGGCAAGGCGTTGTGGAGGATTCCGCAAGAAGGAGCCAAAGCTGTTTATCTGACATTCGACGATGGGCCTATTCCCGAAATTACACCCTGGGTTTTGCAAACATTGGATGAGTACGGTGTCAAAGCCACCTTTTTTTGTGTGGGAGACAATGTGCGGAAGCACCCCGATGTTTACCGTCGGATTTTGCAGAACGGCCACCGGACGGGAAACCACACCTTCAACCACCTGCAAGGGTGGAAACATTCTGCAAAATACTTTCTCGACAATACGCTCCGGGCAAAGGAGTTGATCGATTCCGACCTGTTTCGTCCGCCGCACGGGCATATAAAATTTCCCCAGCCCATCCGGTTGAGGAGGGCGGGATTCAAAATTGTGATGTGGGATGTGGTAACACGCGATTACAGCAAATTCAAGACCCCTGAAGAGGTGCTCCGAAATGTAAAGTTATACACCAGAAACGGCTCCATTATCGTGTTTCACGACTCGAAAAAGGCGGAGCGCAACTTGCGTTACGCACTCCCCAGGACCATCGAGTGGCTAAAAGCCGAAGGCTACGAATTTAAACTGATACCCCGATAAAGCGAGACGCTTCGAATAACTCTCCGCGTTTTGTTGCCGGCTTTTGGCTCGTCTGAAGCCGTTTTTGCACGATGCGATGTGTGTTGATATCTTGAAAAAGAATCATTGCTGTCCGATAAATTATCAAGCAATCGATTATTCGCATAAACCCAAATTATGCAGTAGAGATTTTTTGCAACTTTTCTTGAAGCACAAATAATCTAAAATTCAAAAAGGTTTCTTCTAATAATCCCACGAAATTGTTTGCAGAAGAAATATCTCCGCTTCTGAACCGGTGTTCTCTCCCAACCGAATATTTCCCCAAGAGCCTGTCTGCTGTTTTAAAAAGACCATCCCGCCCCAGGGCGTAATCTCTTTATTGGTAAAGGATAACTCGAATTTCACACCTAAATAGTTTCTACTGCTACGGAGTTGGATTTTCAAAGGCTAAAATACATTTTTTCCCTATTGCGTAATTTGAGTTTAATCAAAAAGATTCGTGATTTAATCTTTTAGG
>JBGYGP010000193.1:0-2995 GCA_041820645.1 Proteiniphilum sp.
ATCGGATGCAAGGAGTACAATCTGGTAAACTCGATCGAAGTAAAAGGAAAAGATGAAATTCAGACCGAATATGTAATATCTTCACTTCATCCCCGATACACAGCCCATATGATAAAGGGGGCGACCGGTATTCGCAAGGCATACCTGACCAGATTACAATCTTTGCCTAATTCTTTCGGTTTTTTTACAGTTTATTTAATTAAAAAGAAAAATACTTTTAAGTATATAAACAGCAACCTCTATCTCTATGGCGGCGATAACTGTGTGTGGTATAACAACAGGCTGTCGAAAGATACCGACATTGCCAGTGTTTTGGTTTCCATGAAACCATCGGATGAAAAAAGAAAATATACCGATGTTGTAGAGTTGATAACTCCTATGTTTTACGATGAGGTTGCCCAATGGAAGCACACTACTGCCAATAGGAGAGGAGCAGAGTACAGGGATTTCAAGACACGAAAGGCGGAACAATTGATTGCTTTCGCAAAACGATATTTGCCGGATATCGATGCCAATACGGAGCATATTGTAACTACCACTCCGCTTTCGTATCGTGATTATACGGGTACTCCCGAAGGGTCGGCTTACGGTATAATGAAAGATTATAGAAATCCGCTAAATACCTTTATTCCCATTCGCGGAAAGGTGAAAAACCTCTATGCTACCGGACAGAATGTAAACATGCACGGGGTTCTTGGAGTTACACTTACCTCTTTGCTCACATGTGCCGAGATAGTAGGAGAGGAGTATCTGGCAAAAAAAATTGCCGGTTGTGATTAATTATTGAATAATCAGATGAAAGTTGTAAAGAAAATACTCAAATATATCGGGATAGCTCTTTTGAGTTTACTCTTGTTGTTTGTTGCCGGTTCTTATCTTCTTTATGTTACCGCCGATATGAAACAACCCGATCTGAGCCGGACCTATCTGCCGGAGATGCCTTTGCGTATTTCCGATAGTTTGCGTACATACGGAAACAATACGCTCTTGCTCAACAAACACAATTTATGGGAGCTTTATGTTCGGGGCGAACCGTTTGAAAGAGGAGTTGCTGTCGGTAAGATGTCGGAAGATTTGCTCTATTTTCAGGAAAAAGTATTTGTGGACGAAATTCGGAAAATCGTTCCATCGGATAGCTATCTGAAGTTTTTACGCTATTTTCTGGTTATCTTCAATCGGAATCTGGGAAAATATGTGCCTCGCGAAAACAGAGAAGAAATCTACGGAATCTCGCTTTCCTGCACCGATGAATTTGATGCTATCGGTACTCCCTACCAGCGTCAGCTCAATTACCATGCGGCGCATGACATCGGCCACATGATGCAGTCGTATATGCTGGTCGGATGCAGCTCTTTTGGCGTGTGGGGCGGCGCTTCCGCCGATAGTGCTCTCATTGTAGGACGCAATTTCGATTTTTATGTGGGGGACGATTTTGCAAGAAACAAGGTTGTAACTTTTTTAACGCCGACGGAAGGTTATAAGTTTGCGTCCGTCGGTTGGATTGGCATGACGGGTGTTTTGTCGGGGATGAACGAAACAGGACTTACCGTAACCATCAACGCCTCGCAGGCTTCCGTTCCGGTGGGTTCGGCAACTCCCGTTTCCATTCTTGCAAGAATTATTTTGCAGTATGCTTCCACCATTGAGGAAGCATACGAAATAGCAAGACAATACAAAACTTTTGTGGCGGAATCGCTGCTTATCGGTTCCGCCAACGACGGAAAGGCTGCCATTATCGAAAAATCGCCCGATAAAATCGGAATTTATTATTCTGGTTCTGACAGAATATCGTGTACGAATCACTACCAATCGGATGTTTTTCGTGATGATAAAAAAAACACCGAAAATATTCAAAATACAGATAGCGATTATCGCTTGCGCCGATTGAACGAACTTTTGGATAAAGCTGAAAAAATAGATGTATCCGGCGCTTCGCTGATTTTGCGGGATACTTTGGGGATGGGAGATAAATTAATCGGTTTGACAAACGAAAAATGCCTCAATCAGTTCCTTGCCCATCATTCCGTGATTTTTAAACCGCAAGAATTAAAGATGTGGGTATCTACTTCACCGTGGCAACTGGGAGAATATGTGGCGTATGATTTGAAACGGATTTTCAACAGGGCGGATTCGATTGCCGTACTTGCATCGGGTGTCGAGGAAGATCTGATAATTCCCGAGGATGCGGCCATAAAATCGGGTACTTACGAACATGTATTGCAATATCGAAATCTCAAGTCACGGATTACCGACAGTATAAAAAACAATGAAAAAGTGGATAAGAAAACGCTCGATGCTTTTTTGTACACCAATCCCGATTATTATTATACTTACTGTTTGATTGGAGATTATTATTTTTCGGATAATCAAAAAAACAAAGCCGTGGAATATTGGCAGCAAGCACTTGAAAGAGAGATTCCGCGAACTGCCGACAAGGAAGCGATTGAGAAAAAAATAAAAAAAGCTACACGATAAAATGATAGAAAAAAATTCGAAGATTCAGTTTGAAAAGCCGGAAACGATAAAACAATATCAGGAAAAGCTGTTGGCGAAGAATCTGGAATATGTAGCGCATCGTTCCAAGTTTTACCAAAGGAGTTTTTCCGAAAACAAAATTGATTATCGTAAAATAAAGAAGCTGGAGGATTTAAGGCAACTGCCTACTACCGACAAATCGGATCTGCAGAGAAACAAAGAAGATTTCGTGTGTGTAGAGCGGGCACAGATTATCGATTATGTAACTACCTCCGGTACGTTGGGTGAACCGGTAACGTTTGCCCTTACCGGCAACGACTTGGACAGATTGGCTTACAACGAGTACCTGTCGTTTACTACGGCAGGATGCTCTTCATCCGATGTCATGCAATTGATGACCACGCTCGACCGTCGGTTTATGGCCGGTTTGGCCTATTATATGGGGGCGCGCGAACTGGGTGCCGGAATTATCCGCGTTGGAAACGGAATTCCTCAGTTGCAATGGGATTCCATCCGTTCC
>JBGYGP010000194.1:0-6875 GCA_041820645.1 Proteiniphilum sp.
AATTCTTTGAAAAACTCATCGATAATAAAATAAATCTCTGTAACTTTATTCTCAGGAATCATAGTGGAAATTTTAGTAATGGTTTATTTTTCAACACTATAAAGTTACTGATTTTTCTACTATATTCCTAATTATCAACTAGATTTATTACGTCGAACTCACGTTAAGCTATGGTGTAAGTTCGGATTACGTGGAAACCGTGAGTCGGAAGTTTTTGCCAAAGAGCCATCGTCCTCAACATATTCGCACCCTCGTATTCGAGCGAATAATAATATCCTCGTATTCAAAAATACTTTGTAATCTTCGGCTTAATGATTTTTAACGACGTTTAGTCTGAAAACCGCATTAACATTTTTATTTTTGTATTTCGAAAAAATACCGACTTTTTAATAAACCTCAAAATATGACTCAAGTAGTTGATATTAAAGAATTAAACGAAAAAATTGAAAGCAAGAGCGCTTTTGTTCAAACAATCTTGAACGGAATGGACAAGGTGATTGTGGGACAAAAACACCTCGTCGAATCGTTGCTTATAGGCTTGCTTTCCGATGGGCATATCCTACTCGAAGGCGTGCCGGGATTAGCCAAAACATTAGCTATAAAAACATTGGCTCAGTTGATTGATGCCAAATACAGCCGCATTCAGTTTACTCCCGACTTGCTACCTGCTGACCTGGTGGGAACAATGGTTTATAGCCAGCGCAGCGAAGAATTTTTGGTAAAGCACGGCCCTGTGTTTGCCAATTTCGTGTTGGCTGACGAAATCAATCGTGCCCCCGCGAAAGTGCAGAGCGCTCTGCTCGAAGCCATGCAAGAGCGTCAGGTAACTATCGGCGAGAAAACATACCCGCTGCCGACGCCTTTTCTGGTAATGGCGACCCAAAATCCGATAGAGCAGGAAGGCACTTATCCGTTGCCTGAAGCGCAGGTAGACCGTTTTATGTTGAAGGTGGTTATCAACTATCCCTCCAAAGAGGAAGAAAAGAGAGTTATTCGACAAAATATTTTCGAACCTGTTAAGGCCGACTACGGAATAGTGAGGACAGAAGACATTCTGCAAGCACGTAATGTGGTAAGAGAAGTTTATGTCGACGAAAAAATCGAACGATACATTGTCGATATCGTTTTTGCAACCCGCTTCCCCGACCAGTACGGTTTATCGGCACTCAAAGAGATGATCGGATTTGGCGGTTCGCCTCGCGCTTCCATCAATCTGGCACTGGCGGCTCGCGCTTATGCTTTTATCAAACGAAGAGGTTATGTCATTCCCGAAGATATTCGTGCCGTGTGCCACGATGTTTTGCGTCATCGCATTGGACTTACTTATGAAGCGGAAGCCAACAACCTGACCTCCGAAGAGATAATCAGCGAAATTCTCAACAAGATAGAAGTACCCTAACCTTTGTCGCTTTCAATCGGTTTATGGAGTCATCGGAACTACTCAAAAAAGTACGGCATATCGAAATCAAAGCGCGCGGATTGTCGCGGAATATCTTCGCAGGACAATACCATTCTGCCTTTAAAGGAAGGGGTATGGCCTTTTCGGAAGTGCGTGATTACCAGTATGGCGATGATTTGCGCGATATTGATTGGAACGTTACGGCACGCTACAACCGTCCGTTTGTAAAGGTTTTCGAAGAGGAGCGCGAGCTTACCGTGATGCTCCTTATCGATGTATCCAAGAGCCTTACGTTTGGTTCTTCGAAGATAATCAAACGCGATATGGTTGCCGAAATTACGGCAACACTGGCTTTTTCGGCCATTCAGAATAACGACAAAATTGGGGTAATCTTTTTCTCGGACGAAATAGAAAAATTTATTCCTCCCCAAAAAGGAAAGAAACATATCTTGTTTATTATTCGCGAGATATTGGGTTTTGATCCTCAAAAAGAAGCTACCGACATTGCTTTGGCTTTAAAATATCTCACAGGCGCTATTAAGAAACGTTGTACCTCCTTTCTCATCTCCGATTTTATCGACTCCAAGAATTACAAACAATCGCTTCGTATTGCCAACAGCAAGCATGATGTGATTGCCATTCAGGTTTATGATAAATTGAGCTCAGCACTACCTTCGGTAGGCCTGATGAAGGTCAAAGACCCCGAAACCAACACAGATACATGGATTGACACCTCTTCAAAACGGGTTCGGGAAGATTATTCGAAGTGGTGGAGCAACCGCCAGACCGAAATGGAACAATCGTTCAAGCAAAGCCGAGTGGACAGCGTTTCGGTTTCTACCGACGGCGATTTTGTGAAAGCCCTAATACACCTTTTTCAAAATAGGAGATAATCTGTTGAAAAATAACGTAAAACATATCATTCTTTCTCTCTTTTTTACGCTCTGTTTACCGGCGTTTATCGCGATTGTACCGGTTTACGGACAGAAAGCCTCCGTGCAAGCTACCATACAACCCTCCGAAATAAAAATCGGCGAGCAGGCGCTTATCAATCTCAAGGTAATTGCCCCCAAAGGGCAAACAATTCAATTCCCTGTTTACGACAAAGAAATCGTGCCCGGATTGGAAGTTCTGACCATGTTACCTCCCGACACCGTTATCGAAAACAACGTGGCGACCATGAACTTTAAGTATCTCGTAACCTCTTTTGATTCAACTCTTTATTTCATAGAGCATATTCCTATTTTTGACGGGAAAGATACCATTTTCTCTAATTCGATCGGATTGAAGGTAACTGCACCGATTTTGAAAGATTCTACCGTTGCTTATTTGGAAAGATTAAAATCGCAACAGACAGATTCTATTGATTTTGAACAACTTCAGTTGAACGACATCAAACCCGTTTTGAAACCTCCGTTTGTATGGAACGATTATATATGGGTGCTTTGGATGGTATTTGGCGTCTTGTTGTTGATGTTGCTTATCGCGCTAATTATTGTGTTTGTGCTTCGGAAAAAGAAAAAAGGTTATTTCTTCAAACCTCCTGTTGTGCTTCCTCCTCACGTACGTGCTGTCCGGGCTTTGGATGGGGTAAAAACCGAAAAAATCTGGCAACAGGGCAGGGAAAAAGAATATTTTACACAAATTACCGATATTCTTCGCCGGTATCTCTTTGAAAGATACCATGTAAATGCGATGGAAATGACATCGGGTGAAATTCTGGATGCAATCCGGAAGTATTCGGATGCCGATTCGGTTTATGAAAACCTCCGTCAGATTTTTTCAACCTCCGATTTGGTGAAATTTGCAAAATACAAGCCTTTTGCAGATGAGAACGATTTGAGTTTGACGAACGCTTATCTTTTTGTAAATCAGACAAAAGAGGCTGATCCACTGCCCGGGAAGGAGAGTGTAAGAGAAAATGTAGATAATTTAAATACAGAAAATTAGCATGCAGTTTGCACACCCCGAATATCTCTATTTGATGTTTATTTTGGCGCCAATTGTGATTTGGTACATTATTCGCATGTCTAAAACCCAAGCCTCTTTTCAGTTGGCATCCACGGAAGCGTTTCGGGGCAAAAGGCCGGGAGTAAAAGTTTATTTGCGCCATCTACCGTTTGCGTTGAGAGTTCTCGCTATCGCGTCGATTATTATAGTCATTGCACGGCCTCAGGCTGTTGATAGTTGGGAAGAGTCCGAAATGCAGGGGATAGATATTGTGTTGGCGCTCGACGTATCGGGCTCTATGCTGGCGCAAGATTTGCAGCCCAATCGTTTAGAAGCGGCAAAACAAGTGGCGGCAGAGTTTATTAACGATCGCCCCAACGATAACATTGGATTGGTTATTTTTGCGGGCGAAAGTTTTACCCAATGTCCCATGACAACCGATCATAAGATTCTGTTGAATCTGCTCAAAGACATCAATTTCGGGATGATTGAGGACGGTACGGCGATTGGGTTGGGATTGGCAAATGCCGTCAATCGATTGAAAAATAGCGAATCGAAATCGAAAGTTGTGATTCTGCTGACAGACGGAACCAACAACCGAGGACAGATAGCGCCGCTGACTGCCGCCGATTTGGCTCAATCGTACGGAATCAGGGTTTATACGGTAGGAGCCGGAACGCAGGGAATGGCTCCTACGCCGGTGCAGACTCCTTTTGGGATGCGTCTCCAGAATATGGCGGTGGATATCGACGAGAAGACTTTGTCGCAGATTGCTTCCATTACCGGCGGCAAATATTTTCGCGCAGAAGACAATGCCGGATTGAGTGCTATATATCAGGAAATTGATGAAATGGAGAAATACCTTATTAATGTTCAGAATGTTACTCGCAAACAGGAGCTGTTTTTGCCGTTTGCCGTTTTGGCATTGAGTCTTGTGTTTCTGGAGTTTCTGCTCCGTCGTACCTGGTTGCGGAACATTCCATAATATTATTATTGTAGAAAGTTTTGATATGTTTAGATTTGAAAATCCCGATTTTTTGTACTTGTATATCGCAATGCCTTTTATTGCGTTACTTTATATCTATCTGAACATTCGGAAAAAAAACGATGTAAAAAAACTCGGAACGCTTTCTACCATCAAGAAAATGATGCCGGAGCTTTCGTTGAAACGCTCGTATTTGAAATTCTGGATAATTTTTGCCGCACTTTGTGTGGGAATTTTTATGATTGCCCGTCCGCAATTTGGCACCAAAGTGGAGAATGTAGAAAAAAAAGGTATCGAATTGGTTATTGCGATAGATGTATCCAATTCGATGTTGGCGAGAGATGTTGCTCCCGACAGATTGAGCCGCGCAAAACAAATATTGTCGCGCATTATCGATATTCGCAAGAACGATAAAGTTGCACTTATTGTCTTTGCCGGAGAGGCTTATGTGCAAATGCCGCTTACCACCGACACGCAATCGGCCAAGTTGTTTCTCAATTCGATTGATACCCGTCTTGTCCCCGTTCAGGGAACGGCTGTGGCCGAAGCAATAAACTTAGGCATAAACTCGTTTTCGAGTGATAAAGATGTGGATAAGGCCATGATTATCATTACCGATGCCGAAGACCACGAAGGGAATGCCAACGAGGCAGCCCAAAATGCCGCCGGAAAAGGAATTATGGTCAATGTGATGGGGATTGGTTCGGTAGAAGGAACTCCAATACCGGAAAGCGAAACAAGTTCTAATTTTAAATCGGATAACGATGGTAACGTGGTCGTGTCGCGCCTCAACGAACAAATCGCCCGCGAAATTGCCGAAAACGGCAAAGGGGTTTATGTGCAAGCCGACAATTCGAATAGTGCAATTCGTATTTTAGAAACAGAACTGAACAATTTGGAAGCCAAAAAGACATCGAGCCTGACCTATTCCGAATACGACGAAAAGTTTCCCTTTTTTGCATGGATATTGCTTATCCTGCTTATCACCGAATTTTTGATTTACGATAAGAAAAATCCGTTGTTCAAAAACATATATTTGTTCAAATGAGACAGAATTTAAAGTCAAGATACGTTTTTGTGGCGATTTTATTGCTGTTTTCGGTTTCCTTGTCGGCACAGAAGGAGGTGCGTCAAAATGTTAGAAACGGCAACAAAGCGTATAAACAGGAGAAATATTCGGAAGCGTCGAAATTTTACAACGACGCTTTGACAGAAAATCCCGCTTCTCCCGAAGCCAATTTCAATGTGGGCAGCACCCTTTATCGGCAAAAGCAGTGGGATAAATCCGTCGGGAGTTATAAGACCTTTTTGGAGGTGGAAAAAGAGAATCCGGTAAAAATGTCCGCTGCTTGGCACAACATCGGAAATGCATTGTTGCAGAAGAAGGAGCTTCAACAGTCGATGGAAGCTTACAAGATGGCGCTTAGACTTAATCCTTCGGATGAAGACGCGCGTTATAACCTGGCGGTGGTACAGAAGATGATTCAGGATCAGCAGCAGGAAAATCAGCAAAACCAACAACAGCAACAAGATCAGAATCGGCAAAACCAGCCTCAGAACAATGAAGAAGATAAACAGCAGAAACCCGAAGAACCCAATCAGCCCGAACAGATGTCGCGCGACAATGCCCGGCAGCTTTTGCAAGCCATCGAACAAGACGAGCGGGAAACACAGGAGAAAGTAAATAAAATAAAGGCTGAAGAACGGAAACAGAAAGCCGAGGAGAATAGACGCAGAAACAAAGATTGGTAAAAATCAGATAACTACATGAAATTTCATTCGATAAAATACACAATTCCGATTTTCCTGTTTTTTTTCTTTACCGCTAACGGTATGCTGCATGCGCAGGTAACTTTTCGCGCGTCGGCGCCCAACGGTGTTGTAAAGGGAGAACAATTTCGATTGAGCTACACGCTCAACAAGGAGGGGAAGGAGATTCGTCTGCCCGATTTGAAAGACTTCGAGGTGCTTTTCGGCCCTTCCACTTCGCACAGTTACAATGAAAGTAAAATCAATGGGAGAGTAACTGCATCAGAAAGTTGGGTTACCTATACCTACATTTTAACGGCCCCCAACGAAGGAACCTTCACTATTTCGGCTGCAACCATCACGGTAGATGGGAAAACGTATCACTCGAACGCACTTAAAATCAAAGTATTGCCCTCCGATAAGCCTTCAAGTGAGAACAACAAGCAAGATTCGGGTTCTTCCGCCGCTACGGTAAGCAATAACGATGCATTTATCAGAGCTATTGTTTCCAAAAACAATGTGTACGAACAAGAAGGTTTTACGGTAACATTCAGGCTTTACACTACTTTGAATATTACCGATTTAGGAAAGATAGAATTTCCCGAATTCGAAGGGTTTATGGCCGAAGAAGTTCAGATTTCATCCAACCAGCAAATGCAGATGGAACGATACAACGGCAGAAACTACTACACCGCCGACTTGAAAAGCACGTTGCTTTTTCCGCAACGTTCCGGTACGATTACGATTCCGAGCGGGCGTTTGGAGATGGTTTTCTCGGTTCCTTCGGGCAAG
>JBGYGP010000195.1:0-3278 GCA_041820645.1 Proteiniphilum sp.
AAATCGGTAAACCGACCGTAGAAATCGGTAAACCGACCGTAGAAATCGGTAAACCGACCGTAGAAATCGGTAAACCGACCACAGAAATCGGTATAGCAACCGTAGAAATCGGCATAGCGACCGTAGAAATCGGCAAACCGACCGTAGAAATCGGCATAGCAACCGCAGAAATCGGTAAATCGACCGTAGAAATCGGCATAGCAACCGCAGAAATCGGCAAACCGACCGTATAAATCGGCAAAACAATCAAATAAATGGAATAAAACGTTGCTTTAAGCATTTTTTATCGCATTTTGAGCTGATCAATCTCAAAATAGTTTATAGTATGCTGAAAGTAACCCTTGGTATGCTGATGGCGAAGAAAAACGTGAGGCATCCGCACCGGTTCCTGATTAAAAAAGCCGGCATCAGTCACGAAACGGTTAGCGACTTGTTGCAGGAGGAAGTAAAATCGTTCCGGTTATCGTACATGTCGGCCGTTTTCGAGCTGTTGAACTGCACGCCCAACGATTTGTCGGAGCGGATTCCCGACGGCCAAGAGGGCGAATTGCCCGACAACCATCAGCTCCGCAAAATAATGAACAAATACGCATTAGAAAGATACAAGTATTTCAATCCATTAATCAGATAGTTATATTTGTTTTTTGTTCTATTGCGGAATTTGGATCGAAAAGAGAAGAATAGCCTTTTTCTCCTTTGGCATAATATCTCCACAGGATGCTTCCTCCGAATTTTGTAGGAATGTTTTTTACCTTTGTTTTTTCAAGATTTTTCTGTCGGTCGTATTTGAAATCGAGTCTCATTTTCAAAAAATCGATATGGGCGCGAAAAACTGCGCGGGCGTTCGACGTCTTTCTCTCTAACAACAAATGAACAAAAGCCAAAATATCCAGCAATATACGTGCTGCAAAAACAAAAACAAACTCTTTGGATGAAACATTTTTGTAAAGCATCAACAGGTTGTTTCGAAAATTAAGGTATGTTTTTCGGGGGGTTTCTTTATTCAACGATGCCGCACCTACATGATAAACAACTGCTTGGGGCAAACACTCCACCTTGTATCCGCGTGCATTAAGGCGCCAACACAAATCAATCTCTTCCATGTGGGCAAAAAAACGGGCATCGAATCCTCCAACCTCAAAAAACAGGCTTCGGCGAATGCAAAGACATGCTCCTGTAGCCCAGAAAACAGGAATCGCAGTGTCGTATTGCCCCTCATCGGGTTCTACTGTATTCAAAATACGGCCGCGACAAAAAGGATATCCCAGTTTATCGATAAATCCGCCCGCAGCACCGGCATATTCAAAAAATCGCCTGTCTTTTTGCGCCAATATCTTGGGCTGTAAAGCAGCCGTACAGGGGTGTAATTCAAGGTATTCGATAAGCGGCGAAAGCCAATCTTCGGAAGTTTCCACATCGGAATTGAGTAAAACCACATATTCGGCGTTTACCTGTTGCAGCGCTTTGTTGTATCCCTCGGCAAAGCCGTAATTCTTGTCGAAAAGTATCAAAGGTACATCGCAAAAATGGGTTTTGAGGTATTCTACCGAATTGTCGCTTGAAGCATTATCGGCCACAATAACCTGAGTTTCGGAATTCAACGTATGTTTCAAAATCACAGGAAGAAACTTCTCCAATAGTTTTTTCCCGTTCCAATTCAATATGACGACTGCTGTTTTCAATTTTCAGGTGTTTTTTTATGAAAAATCCACTTGTTGTGCGACCACAAATAATAAGCCGGCTCCTCGAATACGGTCTCTTCGAGTTTCCGCATGTATTTTTCCATCACAACAAACTCCTCCTCGACAGAGGCATCGGTGGTAATTACCGAAAAATTGCCCACATAATATCCCCTTTTTACTTTTTTGATGTCGAGGTAAATCACCGAAAAACCGAATTGTCGCGCAATGCGCTCCATTCCAGTCTGCACAAGCGTATCCTGATTGAGGAATGTAGTCCAATATTCATCCATGTATTTTGAGGGGCGTTGGTCGCTCAAGAAGCCGATTACCATGGTTTTTCCCGCTCTCTTATTCCGGACAATGGTTCGATATACGTTTCTCATCTCGATGGGTTTGGGAAGAAAACTTGAACGGATTTTGATAAAAAGCCTATCGAAAACTTGCGAGCGCAATCGTTTATAAACGTGTCCCAACACCAAAGTCGGGGAAAGATACAAACCAATAGAAGGAACCCATTCCCAATTTGCATAATGTCCCAAGCTCAGCAAGCAAGAATTTCCGTCTTGGGTAAGTCTGTTTACAATTTCGGGATTTCTGAACACAAATCTCTTTCTGATTTCTTTTTCCGACATATTCAGAAGTTTAATCGTCTCCACAAAATAATCGCAAAGATGATGATAAAACTTCTTCTCCAACTGTTTCCGTTCCGAGTCGGTTTTTGCGGGAAAAGAGTTTTTCAAATTCTTTCGGACAACCCTCTTTCGATACCTCACTATTCGGTAGGCGAAAAAATAGAGAATATCGGACAATAGATACAAAATCCGCAACGGCAGCAACGCATGCAAGTATAAAACCCCATACAGAAGATAGTAAAACAATTTTTTTGAATTTTCGGTGACTACTTGCATTCTTTTCTTCTTAAAAAATAACTCTCATTGCCGTTTCGTCGTCATCATATTCTCCGATAATTACCGGAACAACCTGATTAACAAGCGAAGCATCGTATTCTGCAAATACCTTTACGTAATTTTCAGTAAAACCGCGCATCATTTGTCCGTGTTTGGTGTGTTCGAAAATAACTTTTCGGACAGTTCCCTTTTGGGCTTCATAAAAACCGAGCAACTTTTTATCCGAGATATTCAACAAAGCTTTGCTTCGTACCTGCTTTACTTTCGGCTCAACCGTATGGTCGATTTTCAGCGCTTGGGTACCCGGGCGTTCGGAATAGGTAAATACATGGAGCTGCGAAATGTCGAGCGATTCGATGAATTGCAGACTTTTCGTAAAATATTCGTTGGTCTCACCTCTTACTCCCACAATAACATCTACTCCGATAAAAGCGTCCGGAATAGCGGATTTTATCTTTTCGATTTTGTGGCGAAACAGGGCCGTATCGTATTTTCGTTTCATCAGCTTGAGTACCTCATCGCTTCCGGCCTGCAATGGAATGTGAAAATGCGGTGCAAAGCGATTCGAAGCGGCCACAAAATCGATGATTTCGTCGGTCAACAAATTGGGCTCAATCGATGAAATGCGAAAACGTTCGATACCCTCTATCTCGTCGAGGGCCTTGATTAAATCAAAAAAATTTTCTCC
>JBGYGP010000196.1:0-4100 GCA_041820645.1 Proteiniphilum sp.
AAACAAAAAAATTATGGCAATATATCCTCAACTTATTATCGATGCACTCAAAAATGTGCGCTACCCGGGGACGGGGCAAGACATTGTTTCCGCCGGAATGGTGGAAGACGATATCCGCATAGACGGTATGAAAGTATCTTTTTCGCTTATAACCGAAAAACAGAACGATCCGTTTATCAAATCGCTCGTAAAGATGGCCGAACAGGCTATCCTCACCTATGCCGACCCCGATATCGAAATCAAAGGAAATATCTCCGTAAAATCGAAACAGGCGCCACGCCCCGCTTTACCCGACTTGTTGCCCGGCGTAAAAAACATTGTTGCCGTAGCTTCCGGAAAAGGCGGCGTGGGCAAAAGCACCGTCTGCACGAATCTGGCGGTGGCGCTTGCGCAAAAAGGCTATAAAGTAGGTCTGTTGGATGCCGACGTATTCGGCCCGTCGGTACCCCAAATGCTCGATGTGGAAGAAGCTGCTCCCGGACTGGAAAAAAAAGCGGGGCGCGACCTGATTATTCCCATCGAAAATTACGGCGTCAAGATACTCTCCATCGGGTTTTTCGTGAAGAAAGAAGACGCCATAGTTTGGCGTGGCGCCATGGCAAGCAACGCCCTTAAACAACTGATTGCCGATGCCGATTGGGGCGAACTGGATTATTTCCTGATCGATTTTCCGCCCGGAACAAGCGATATCCATCTTACCCTCGTGCAAACGATACCCATTACCGGAGCCGTTATCGTGAGCACGCCTCAGGAAGTAGCACTTGCCGACGCGCGCAAGGGAATCAGCATGTTTACCGGCGACAAGGTAAACGTGCCCATCCTCGGATTGGTAGAGAATATGGCGTGGTTTACTCCCGCCGAGCTGCCCGAAAACCGATATTACATCTTCGGAAAAGAGGGCTGTAAGCAGTTAGCGGAGCAAAACGGCTACGCATTGTTGGGGCAAATCCCCATCGTGCAAAGCATCCGCGAAGGAGGCGACGACGGCAAACCCGTAGCACTCAATCCCGACAGCATCACAGGCATGGCGTTTGCACAACTTGCCGACAATGTAATCGGGGCTGTGGAGAAACGCAATCGTGAATTGCCCAAAACAGGCATTGTGGAGGTAACGACAAGGTAATCAACAATTATCATCTATCGCCACCAGCTAAAAGTGAAACAGTAAAAAAGAAGGATGTACTAAAACCGAACTCACTCAAGCCATAAACGAGTCCATGGCGGAGCGTCAAGACGATGCGGTTGCTTTCAAGTACATGGGAGTTATATAATCGACGGTTTTGTAAAGAGCTATGTTTCGGTAAACAACTACCGTGCATGCTCGCTAACCCAAGTGCTTTGGGATAATAAATACAGTAAACGATTCGTTTCTCGGTTTTTTGAAAAAACGAGGAGCGAGACAAGTGCAAACAACCGGTTTTAAACAATTCAAAAGAAACTCATAACTTAATAAACAAAATCCAATGGCAACGCGCATTACACAAGACTTTCTTTTAAACGGAAAAAACAAAAAAGCCCTGTTTTCATTAAGAGTTTACCGGGGAGAGAGCATGATTCTTCTGGCTATGAACTGGAAAAAGGGAGAGCCGCCAAAAGATTTTGTCGGATTCGCCATAGAATACAAAGAGCCGGATGGAGACCGGTTTTATTCGGTAAAAAACAGGCTCTCGTTCCTCAACGACGATGGAACGGTCTGCAAAGAAACAAAATCATCTCTTCTGTCGCCTATTCAGATGTTTCGCTGGGTACATTTTCCAAGAAACGCATCGCTGAACGGAATGTTTGTTTATAGGGTGAAACCTGTTTTTATGAACTCTTTCGATGAGCTGAGTTACGGTGAACCGCAACAAGTGGAAATTGAACTGCACGGAGAAACTTACGCAAATAGTTTGGATGCTACCTTTACCAGAGGGTATGTTTCTTCGCAGGCATTTGTCGATAAATACAGCTCCGGCGGAGGCATAAGTGCGTTACTCCCGGCAAAATCGAAATCGGGGTTGGCCTTCGTCCCCACTCATCCGAAAGCAAAAACGGCTCTGCAATGGATGGGATTTGATACAAGTGCCGCCATTTTTGACTTACTGGATGAGGCCGTTGACGATAAAACCGCCGAAGTAAAAGTTATTGCTTACGACCTGAATCAACCGACAGTTGTAGATAAACTCGAAAAACTAAAAAAACGGCTAAGCATCATTATCGACGACAGTGCGGAACATGGAGAAAAAGAGTCGGCAGAAACGCAAGCGTCAGAAAGGTTGCATCTCTCAAGCGGAGGCAAGGTGAAACGTCATCACATGGGGCAATTGCAACACAATAAAATTATCGTGATAAACGGTGCAAAAGTGAAGGCTGCGATTTGCGGCTCCACCAATTTTACGTGGCGCGGATTTTATGTTCAATCGAACAATGCGGTAATTGTTCGGGGAGAGAAAGCCATCGCTCCTTTCCTGCAAGCTTTCGATAATTATTGGAATACCGACTCAGTTTCGCATTTCGGCAAAACCAGTTCGGCATCATGGAATGAGTTGAATTTGCCCGGCATCGATGCAAGGGTCTCATTTTCTCCTCATAACTCAAAAAATGCGTTGTTAGACGAGATTGCATCTGATATTGCCAACACCCAATCGAGCCTTTTTTACTCACTGGCTTTTCTTTCACAAACATCGGGACCTTTAAAAGAGGAAATAGTAAAAGTGCTGGATAGCGAAAATATCTTCGTCTATGGAATTTCAGACAAAAAAATGGGCGGCATCGTCCTGCAAAAGCCCAACGGGAATATCTGTCCGGTGTATCCTTCCGAGATAAGCAAAGACCTTCCGGAGCCATTTAAATCGGAACCGACCGGTGGATTCGGAACACGCATGCACCACAAATTCGTGGTTATCGACTTCGATAAGCCTACGGCGCGTGTTTATGCGGGATCTTACAATTTTTCTTCTGCCGCTGATCAAAAAAACGGCGAAAACCTTCTGCTGATCAAAGACCGGAAAGTTGCCGTATCGTATATGATTGAAGCATTGCGGATTTTCGACCACTATCATTTCAGAGTAAATCTGAAAGAAGCAAAAGCATTACATAAAAAGCTGCATCTTGCCAAACCGCCACGTGAAAAAGGAGAAAAACCGTGGTGGGAGAAATTTTTTACCGACCCAAAGAAAATAAAGGATCGTGAAATGTTTTGCAAAAACATGTAATTCAAAAAAACAACAGGTTTATATTCCATAGACAATGAACATGCTCCACCCACTCCATCAATTTCGTTTTTGCCCCAAATGCGGCTCCGACAGATTTATCGAAAACAATTTCAAATCAAAACAATGCCGTCGTTGCAGATTTACCTACTACTTCAACTCCTCGGCGGCGGTTGTGGCAATCATAGAAAACGAGAAAAAAGAGATATTGGTTGCCCGCCGTGCCAAAGAGCCGGCAAAAGGTTCATTGGATCTTCCGGGCGGTTTTGCGGACTTATACGAAACCGCCGAAGAAGCCGTTTTGCGGGAGGTTTTGGAAGAAACGGGACTATGCGTATCGACCCCGCTCTATCTCTTTTCGATTCCGAACACTTATGTTTATTCCGATTTCGAGGTTCATACCATGGATTTATTTTTCCGTTGCAAAGCGGCTGAGTGCGGGCATTTGAGTCCGATGGACGATGTTTCGGAGCTGCTTTTCATTGACAGGAAGCAACTGAATCCGGCCGATTTCGGCCTCGAATCCATCCGAAAAGGAGTTGGGAAAATCATCGATATCGAATTTTGAAGCCGGTTCAAGCAAACAATTACCCGCAATAGTCTGTTTTATTACAGAACAAACAACACTGATGGTACAAAATATGAGAAGAATCTTTTTTACAACAACACTTTTTATTATCCTTGCGCAGCTTACGACGGCACAACGCACGGTGTATTACGAAGAGTCTCAAAAACTTTTCAATCAGGGAAAAGAGATGTTTTCGGAGGGCAATTACACCGGCGCACAGGACTTCCTCTCACGATATGTGGCACAGAGCAACAACCGGTTGTTGCTGGAAGAAGCCCGATACATGATAGCGGTTTCGGCCTTCGAAAGAGGTTCGGAAAACAGCGGCTCGGCGCTTCGAA
>JBGYGP010000197.1:0-5873 GCA_041820645.1 Proteiniphilum sp.
CAAATTGAGACAGGTAAAAAACCGAAGAAACAACCTCAACAACATCTAAAAAATTACCCTTATGAAAGATTTACATCCTTTACATGTTTATGCACTCCAAAACATGGAGTTTGTAACCCTGAACCGCGAAACGGCCGCCGACGCCGAAACGGCCGCAACCCAACTCGCACTCGAGGACGCCCCGATGACCCTCATCCTGAAACGGATGAAAGACGAAACCGATGCCTTCGAAACGGCCGCAAAGAATCCCGATGTCAGTCCCATGACAGCCCGCTTCGAAGAACTCGACCGCCTGCGCGACAACGCCTTCCGCCGCTTCGGGCGCAAGCTCTCCTTCTACGAACTGAGCGCCGACAGCGCCGAACAGGATGCCTTTGCCCTGCTGCAACCCCTCTGGGAAAAACACCGCGACACGCCCCTCATGAACCGCAGCAAGCAGACCGGAGCCACCGACAACTTCCTCAACGACGCCGCCAAAGCGCCCTACGCCGCAGCCATCGCACAGCTCGCCCTCTCCGACGAAACGGAAACCATCCGGCAAACCAACGACAACTACCGCGCAGCACAACAAGAGGGACGAAACCAAACCGCGCAAAGCGCCCTCGACACGGCGCGCGACCTGCGCCGCAACCTCAACCGCTCCTACATCCTGCTCTGCAACCACATCCGCACCATGGCCGGCATCATGCCCCCCGAAAGCGGATGGGAAACCCTGCTCGAACGCATCAACATCATCCGGAAACGATACGCCGAGCTTATCAACCGACGCCGCGGCGGTAAAACAAATCCGCCCGAACCATCTGAGGATAAATCACAAGAAGAGAAAGAGTCTTGATATCAAAGGAAACAATAATAGTTACTATATTACAAATCAATTTTAAAAAATTAGTTGCAATGAAAAAATTAGTTGCAATGAAAAAATTAGTTTATTTATCGCTTATTATCACATCAGTAGCTTTTTTTATGGCATGTGATAAAAATGAAGTTGAGTATCCTTCAAAAAAGGATGTATCAAGTAAGATAAAAGAGAGCAATCAAATTATTGAAAGTTTTGCAAAGAGTCTTGCTGTTGTATTACAAGATAATGAAAAATGTCGAGAATTAATTAAATCCGAAGCAGCTCGCAAAATTAATTTTGATTATGATGTTCTTTATATGTTGGTAAAGGATAAAGATCTTGGCAATGGAGCAACATTGGAAAGTCTCATGTTAAATTACATGGATGCAAAAGATTTGAAATTTATTTCCAATTCTTTTCCTACTCTCACAATTTTCGTTCCAACGCTTCCCGAAAACTCATTTTCATGTGAATTATGGGATACAAAGACAGAAATCCCTGATGTAGCCATCCGTTCAAACAATAACTTACAAACCTATTGTTTTGATGCAAAAGGAAATGAATATGTCCTGGATTCGGACGAAATACCAGGTTTCCCGATTGTAGTTTTAAAAATTAATGAACGAATAGCGGTTAAAAAAAACACAGGTGGTAATTCTCCTGTTTTAAGAAGTATGGGAAATCTCGAATTTGAATTCACAGACCCAATTTTCAATAACATCTCATTAAAAAGTGAAACGAGAGTACAAAATCCAAACGATATCAAGTTAAAAAAAGTAATAGATGCGTATTCTATATTCCCCAATAATTTGACTGGATGGCAAAGAGATTATGTTTATTATGATTTAAAAAATAATGACGATAAAGGACGCTTTGATCTTCGATACAAAGAATGCCTTGTTGGTATTGAATTTTTAGGAAATCCTGATGGTTTATTGAATAAAATAAAAGATCAAGCAGGAGATCCTGAGCTTATCGACCGAAACGGATGGTTTGAACCTTTAAGAGAAAAAAAAATTCAAGGCAAGACCGTATTAACTCCTTGGACTGATGGTGAATTTGAATTTGAAGTCTTATGCCAGATTGTAAACAAAACATTAGATGGAAATTCGTTTAAGACCAGGATTAGGTGTGCCCCAGAAAGGTTGTTTGAGGTTACCTTGATACAAAAAACAAAAGGTATATTATTTTGGAAGAAAACAATATATAAGGTAACAGATATAAAATTCTTGTATCTTTCGCTGGATATCCCTTTATTCGAATGGGATATAGAAAAATATGGTGTTTCATGCAAAATCAGTATTTCAGAATTTGATCTTTCAACGACAGTTACTGAAACTAATGAAAATACAAGTGAATTTGCAACCAATTTTTCTTTCGAAGCTAATTGGGGGGAAAAAGTGAAAAAAGGCCTTAAGTTTGGAGCAAGTGAAAAAGAAACACATAAGTCATCCACTACCATTACTCGAAGTTTGAATAGTGATGAATTGGGTACTTTTATCATTAATTTCGGAGATGAAGTAATTCTGAGTGATCAAACCCGCCAAGTTGAGGTAGGTTCAGAAACCGGAAGTATTTTTAGAAAGACTATTTTAGACTATAACGGCAAATATAAAAACGATTATTGCCGGATTCATATTGCTCCTCTTTATTTAGGTAAATAATAAGATTTAGAACAACAATGGAGAAAAAAATATGAAACGTTTAAGCTATACAACAATCAAACTGCTTCTGCCGGCGCTCTTTCTTATACTTGCCGGCTGCAACGGAAACGAGATGGAGGTAAATCCGTGGGAAAACAAAACAGAGATACGGGTTTCGGTGTTTTATATTACCAAAAGGCAAGACACCATCCCCGATACGCAATCCAAAATCTATTTCTTTTACGGAGTTTCTCCCGAACAGCTTACCCGCAATACATATAGCTACCGCGCCGGCGCTGACGGCGTGTTGCGCAACTACCGCGACGAGAGCGTTCCGCCGCTCTATTGCGACGTAAAAGGAGAGATTCCGTCAACGGGGCATTACTTCGCGGTAGAGTTCGACAAGAGTATCGACGACGTGGCCATTGCCGTGGAGAGCAACCGTTTCAAAGAAGATAAAAGGGTTGTGCTTATACCGGCCTTTTCGTTGCGGGAGAGCCGCATTCCGTTAAATTACAAATTTTTCTTCAGGGAAAATGTTCTTACATCCGGCTCTTCTGTTATTGACTGAGAATATTCTTTGTTTTTTTTTTCATAATTTAATTTTTTTAATTGGCGCGGATGGGCTTGTGAAAGCGTACATCCGCGCCTTTTTTATTCAGACAGTCCCCCTTTTTCGGGAGAAATGGGCGAAGGTTGTTCCAAAAATCCCAAGTTATTTTTTGTACGCTACATCGCCGCCGGAACAGGTTTTTCGGTGAAGAATACGATGCCAACGAAAACTTTTCCGGCATCGCGCCGCGCCGACACACCTGGTACAGCAACCGGGTGCAAGGGTTGGTCTTGCTGAAATTCGCGTACAACCTGCGCTGGGGCGAAGAGTACAAAGGCGGCTCAACAACGGCGATTCGGAAAGCGGCATCTTGTCGGGCGGGAAATAGAATGCTTCGCGATACCGTCTGCAATTATCCCAATGCGGCTCGTTTTTCGTTCTACTGCTATTCTTTGCCCTAATATCGCCGCGAAACGGCTGAAAAACGCTTTCACTTTTTCTTGGTATTGACAATACGGCGATTGAGAGATGGTTGCACAGAAGACAATGTTTGATAGAAAACATTGTCTTCTGCGGAAAGAGGCATCGAAACGCGTTTACTTATTATTTATTGTTGTTCCCGCCCAATCGTCTGTCCTGAAAGGCGATGCGGGGAGTCCGGCTTCGTTGTACAAGTTGCACGCAGGATTGTCTGCCCATGCGTAACGCACAGCGATCGGGAATTTTACTTCGGGAGAACTTACTACCACTTCGTTTCCGTCGATTTCGGCATGTGCATTGTAGAATTTCCTGTCCGGGCCGGCGACCGTGAATCCCTTCAGTTCGCCGTTTTTAGCGATCAATTTCGATTCATTGGGTTGAAAAATGATCCGTATTTTTCCGTTTTCAATCCGGTATGAGGCGTAAATGGGTCCCGAGCCGATGATATTTTGCCCGTACGTTTTTTCGCGAGCCTGTAAAGCAAGCCTTTTACCCACATCTTGTTTGTTTTTGGGATGAATATCCTCGGCATCGCCGATATCGATGATAACCGCCATGCCGGTATTGGCAAGACCGAGCGTCTTCAATTGCGCTTCGCGAAGCTCAGCCCAGGCCGATTCTACGGGCTGGTCGTTCGGTTTCATAAAATTGGCCAATTGAACAAAATAGAACGGGAAATTATATCCCCATTTTGTACGCCAATCGTTTATCATCAGAGGGAAAAGCGTCCGATACTGATACGCTCTTCCGGCATTGGTCTCACCCTGATACCAAATGGCGCCTTTTATCGTGTAGGGTACAAAAGGGGCTATCATGGCATTGTAAAGACAGGTAGGATTGTGCGGGTTTTCGGCAACGAATTGTGGCCGGGCGCCAATATCTTTCATATTAACGGCTGCTTTGCACTTCCATTCGCCGTCCAGATTTTCTCTCAATGTCTTTTTGTTTGCGGGAGCGACATACATCTTTCCGGCATCGCTGCGAAATCCGCCCGCACCTCCGGTATCCATTACACGGACGGCAATAGTTGCTTTGCCTTTTTTCACCAGCTTGGCAGGCACAGTGTATTGCCTGTCGATATTATATCCGTCCGTTCTCCCGATTTCTTTTCCGTTGAAATAGGTTATGTCGTTGTCGTCAATAGTCCCTAAGTATAAAGTGAGATTGTTCCCCGCCCAATCCTCCGGAATCTCTATTGTTTTCCGGTACCACACGAAACCGTCGAAATCGGGCAGTATGTTGTTTTCCCATACTTCGGGAACGGATACAATCTTCCAATCCTCATCATTGAAATTGGGCTGGGCAGCAAGTGCGACGTTGTTTTTCATTCCGAAATCTTTCGATAAGACATTTTTATCCCATTCATCGATTTTGGGCTGAACCGATTTCCTCTGCTCTTCCAATTCTTGGGGCCACCGGCTGAAATTCTCTACTTTTTCCACATATTCCGGCATCGCGGTTAATGACTCCGCACTTGTCCATGCTTCGGCGGGAGTACCTCCCCACGAAGTGTGAATAAGCCCTATCGGGACATCCAGATTCTGATGCAGATCGCGCCCGAAGAAATAGGCCGTAGCGGAAAAGTTTTCAATGGTTTCGGGCGAACAAATCTGCCAACCTGCGCCATCCAACACAACATCCTCCAAAGGATAGGTACTTGTTTTTCTTTTTGCCTGCAACAACCGGATATTCGGGTAGTTGGCATCCGAAATTTCCTTCTCGTAATCTACTATCTTTCCCCATCCCGCGAGCGGCATTTCCATATTCGACTGTCCCGAACATATCCATACTTCGCCTATCAGGATATTTTTCAATCGGACGGTATTTTTCTCCGAAATGGTAATCTCATAAGGGCCGCCTGCCGATGGGGTTTTGAGTGAAACCTGCCACTTCCCGTTCGAATCGGCTGCCGCACTATAAGTCCGTTTATCCCACGACGTCACGATTTTCACTTTGCCGTTGGCTTTGGCCTTTCCCCAAATAGGGACGTCGGACTGTTGTTGCAAAACCATATTATCCGAAAACATAGCCGGAAGACTTATTTGCGAGTAGGCAAGCGTGCCGATCAGGGAAAACGCCAACAAAAGAATAACTTTTAGATAATAATATGCTTTCATAAAATATTTCAATGGATTAAGTGTGTGTCCGTACAACCGATGTAAGCCCAAAAGTTAATAAATCAAGAAGATTTGGAAAAGTATTTTTTACACAAGCCGTACAGGAAATATACTGGATTGTTTTAAAATCTTTTTCTCCGAAAATCATGCTTAGAGCCCATAAGTTTTTTTCTAAGACAATGACTCCCGGAGAAAAATGATAACTATTTCCTTTATTTCGAATGAAAGAGTCCGGTAGTTTA
>JBGYGP010000198.1:0-2537 GCA_041820645.1 Proteiniphilum sp.
AAAAAAGAATAAAAGACAAAGGGGAAATTGAATTCAGTGCCAACAAACAGCTGATTTTACGATAACCTCGAAAATTACACTATTTGTTTTCTAAAATTGGTTCGTGAAATTAAAGATTTTTGACTAATTTTCAAGAAGCTAATATCCATTGACACATTGCTTATTATAAAACATTATCTTTGTCAAAATTTTAAAATTTCAACAAAGATAATGCTATACAAACACTTGATTGTGCGACAAATAAACTATTTAAAAAAGAACCGTAATCACTTGATTATTCCCTGAATAAGGAGACAAACAAAAGGAACGCATAAAGGATTTTCCTCGTATTTAACGTACTTTTTTGGCTAAAACAAAGACACTTACTTACATACGGAATTTACAGTTCTTTTCTTGATAGGTCATTTTATTTAATCTCGAAACTTAATTCATTAGAATTATCAGAAGAATGCTGAGCTATCCATAGTTTGTACTTACCTGCTTCAACGATTTTCTTCATATCCTGACCATAGAAAGCGAGGTCATTTGCTTTAATATCAAAGCTAACGGTTTGTGTTTCTCCTGCTTTTAAGGCTATTTTCTTAAATCCTTTGAGTTCTTTCACAGGGCGCGTTACGCTTCCGACTAAGTCACGAACATAAAGCTGTACTACAATCTCGCCGTCAGTAGCTCCGGTATTGGTAACACTTGCCGTAGCAGTCAAGTTACCATCTTTTGAGAGTTCAGTTTTGTCTAATTTTGCATTCTTAATATCAAAAGTAGTATAACTCAATCCATATCCGAAAGGATACAAAGGTGTGATTGGTGAATCCTCATATTTTGATTTGTAATCTCCTTGTGGATTGTTCATATCTACGGGGCGACCTGTATTTTTCTGATTATAATATACCGGAACTTGTCCTACACTTCGAGGGAAAGACATTACTAAGCGTCCAGAGGGGTTATAATTTCCTGCGACAACATCTGCAATGCCTCTTCCGCCCTGTGTTCCAGGAAACCACACCTGCAAAATAGCATCTACATTGGCATCTTCCCAACTTAAATCAAGCGGGCGACCACTGAAAACCAACAAAGCTATCGGTTTTCCTGTCTCTTTTAATGCTTTAAGTAGCTCTCTTTGGGTTGCGTGCAAGCGAATGTCGGTCAAACACGCTGCCTCGCCCGACCAATTGAAATCTTCACCCAATGCCACTAACACCACGTCTGAATTTTTAGCCGTAGCAACCGCTTGGGCGATGCTTTGCGGAGTAGATTCAGTGAGTGTAGTTCCTTGTGCGTACGAAAACTGTACGTTACTATCCTTGTAAACTTCTTGAAGCCCTTTGAATAGCGAAACGCTTTGTTCTCGCTTGCCACGACCTTGCCATTCTCCGTTGAGGTTGATAGAATCTTTAATCATAGCCCCTATCAAAGCCACCTTTTTAGGCGTATCTTTTTTAATAGGCAATATGTTATTATTGTTTTTTAGAAGTACAACAGATTGCGATGCAGCTTTTCGAGCAACGTCCATAAATTCAGGTTTTTGTAGCGTTGCTTTTGCCCGATTTTCATCTAAGTAACGGTATGGGTCATCGAACAATCCGAGAATAAATTTCATTTCCAATACGCGTCGGGCGGCGTTGTTAATCGTTTTTTCGGATACCTTGCCTTCTTCAACCAATTTTGTTAAGTAGTTGATGAATGTAGCGCCTGTCATATCCATATCAATTCCTGCGTTGGCAGCCAATTCAGCAGCGTGCTTGTTGTCTTCGGCAATTCCGTGGAATACAAGCTCATTGATGCCCGTATAATCAGAAACGACAAACCCCTTAAAGTCCCATTCTTTGCGTAAAATGTCAGTCATCAGCCATTTGCTTGCCGTGGCGGGGATTCCATTTATTTCGTTGAACGATGCCATAAACGTAGCAACCCCTGCTTCTTTGGCAGCTTCATACGGAGGCAAATAAAAATTGCGAAGTGTGTGCTCTGAAAGCTCCGCCGTGTTGTAGTCCCTACCTGATTCGGCAGCTCCGTATGCCGCAAAGTGTTTGGCGCAGGCAAGCACGGTGTTAGTTTCCTTCAAACTTTGCCACGAATTGCCTCCTTGAAAACCTTCCACGCGCGCTTTGGCGATGAGGCTACCGAGATACGGGTCTTCTCCCGCTCCTTCCATTACACGTCCCCAGCGTGGGTCGCGGCTAATATCTACCATCGGAGCGAAAGTCCAATGTTGCCCGTCAGAAGCCGCTTCTTCGGCAGCGATTTGGGCAGAACGTTTCATTAATTCCAAGTCCCACGAACAGGCTTCGGCAAGCGGTATCGGAAATATGGTTTCGTATCCGTGAATAACGTCATACCCGAACAAAATCGGAATACCTAAACGTGTTTTCTCAACCGCAATTTTCTGCATATTGCGAATTCCTTCCACAGTAGCGGCATTGAAGACGCTTCCCACCAAACCTTTTTCCAAATAAGGTAAGAAATCATTTGAGATTGAGGGACCTGTAACAGTCCAATTGGCTGCAAACTGAGTCATTTGCCCAATTTTCTCTTCCAAT
>JBGYGP010000199.1:0-4382 GCA_041820645.1 Proteiniphilum sp.
AAAATCGATTTTGAGGTGTTTCCGTGACTTCCGAAAAGGGCAAAAATCGATTTTGGGGTGTTTCCGTGACTTCCGAAAGGGGCAAAAATCGATTTTGGGGTGTTTCCGTGACTTCCGAAAGGGGCAAAAATCGATTTTGAGGTGTTTCCGCAACTTGCGGAAGGGGGTAAAAATGAGTTGGAGCTATTTCCGCAACTCACGGAAGGGGTCAAAAACGAGTTGGAGCTATTTTCGCAACACAAGGAAAGGGTCAAAAACGAGTTGGAGCTGTTTTCGCAACCTGCGGTACCCGGCCTCTCCTCTAATGCCTTTGCTTTTTGCTCCGCAAAGAAACAGGGAAAGGGCGTATAATTACGAACCGCTTGTAAACGATTCAACGATTCAACTTGTATTTTTTTTATCGGACAACAATCAAAAAAAACATTAATTTATTAACAATCTCTTGTAAGTATGAAAAACATGAACTACATTTGCAGTGTATTATTCAACTAATGCACTGGTTCGGTTATAAAATGGCTGCAAAAAAAGATTTCAGTTGAAAAAGGTACAAAAGACAACAAAATAACAAAAATGAAAAATTATGATAGAAATCGACAATTTGTCGTTTAAGTATTCCAAACACGAAGTGTTGAGCAATATTTCGATGAGATTGGAAGCCGGAAAAATCTACGGGCTTCTCGGAGAAAATGGCGTAGGCAAAACCACCTTACTCAAAATCATCAGCGGATTACAAAAACCGTCGGCCGGACGTTGCTCCGCCTTCGGCGAAAATCTATTCGACAGAACCCCCTCCTTTTTAAGCCGCATTTGTTACCTCCCCGAAGAGCTGGAATACATTCGGATAGAACTCACTCCAAGGCAATTCGCGAGACTGAACGGCATGTTCTATCCGAACTTCGGCATGGAAAAATTTTTGACAATCCTCAACGAATTCAGCGTAGAACCCGACAAAAAACTCAACAAACTTTCTCAGGGACAGGCCAAAAAAGCCGCTATCGCTTTTGCCGTAGCTACCAACCCCCATTTGCTGCTGATGGACGAGCCGAGCAACGGATTGGACATTCCCTCGAAAACGCTTTTCCGCAAAATCATGGCGGAATACTGCATGGAAACAACCTGCACCGTTATCTCCACGCATCAAGTGCGCGATCTGGAAAACCTTATCGACCCCATTATCATTCTCGACAACCATGCCGTGCTACTCAACGCTTCGCTCGAAGAAATCTCCGAACAGCTCTACTTCGGGCTTGCCGCCACCGTACCGAGCAACGCGCTCTATTCCGAACCTGCCCCCGGAGGGTATCTCTATGTGGCGCAAAATAGCGGACAGGGAGAAAGCCGCATCAACCTCGAAATCCTTTTCAACGCAGCCATGCAGCACAAATTGCTTATCGGGCAGTTGTTCCATTAATTCACCTTTCACAGAATTTCGTTTATGCAAAACAATATTTTTCAACCCTCCCGTTTCGGAAAACTAATCTCCAGAAGTCTTAATTACAACATAAAAGGTATCTTGCAAAGCATTCTCATTTATGCAGGATTACCTTTATTGTTTTTATTCGGAAATATAAGTTTGTCCTCTTTCGATATAGACATAGATATTCGGTATGCATTTTTTACGATGATGTTGTTTGTGGCCTTCATCTTCTCTCCCTTTATCTATTTCTATTCGTACAATCACCCTAAAAAAGGACTTACCGACGTAATGCTGCCGGCATCGGCTTTGGAAAAATACATCCTGATGCAACTCACCTGCACCGTTTTCGCTCCCCTGATAGTATTTGTTCTTTATGGAGGAATGGATTTTTTAATATCTCTTTTATTCCCTCAATATTTTAAGGTTAATGTTATCCAGATATTGTTTTCTTCTGAATTAAACTCAGAATTTATCTTTCTGCTGTTTCTTACTGTGCAGGCAATGATATTCTGCAACCTTATTTTTGTAAAGAGAAAATTACTGAAAACCATTGGAAGCTTCATTGCAGTGAACTTACTTTTAGGATTCTTAATAATCTCGATTGTAACCATTTTAGATCGATCCGGAGCGTTAGACCCCTTAACTCCTTTAACTGTTGAAACGATAGACCGTTATCACTTTGCTTTTTCATTAGACGATCATCCGTTTGTGATAGCCATACAACTCTTTCGATTTTTCATGGAGATAATCACTCCTATCGGATTCATCGTTACCTCCTACTTCATAATGAAAACAAAAAAATACTGATACAATGAATTTCGACGAGCATAAACCCATATACCTCCAGATTTCGGATACTATCTGCGAGAAAATTCTCAACGACGAGTACGCCGCAGAGCAACGTATCCCTTCCATCCGTGAAATGGGTATCCAATTGGGAGTAAATCCCAATACCGTGATGCGGAGTTACGAACACCTGAAATCGCTCGAGATCATCTACGACAAGCGTGGAGTAGGATTTTTCACCTCTCCCAATGCAAAAGAGAGCGTAAAAAGAATATACAAGAAAGAATTTATTGAAACCGAACTCCCCGTTTTAATCAAAAAAAATGAAATTGCTCGAAATAGAACTTTCCGAGCTCATTTCCAGAATAAGGAACAGATGGGCTGAAGAAATACAACCGATCGGATAGTTTTTATTCCCCAAAAGAGGGAAGAAGATGTAACTTCCCTGCAAAAATAAACGTCCAAAAGCAAAAACAATCAAACAACCCATTTTTCAGGATAAAAAACTCAACCAGCAATCAAATGATAAGTATCAAAAATCTTCACAAATCGTATAACACAGAAGCTATTTCATTGCACGTTCTGAAAGGCATCGACATGGAAATAGCCGAAGGCGAATATGTTTCCATCATGGGGGCATCGGGTTCGGGAAAATCCACCCTGCTCAATATCTTAGGCATCCTCGACACCTACGACGAAGGCGAATACCGCCTCAACAATACCCTTATCAGAGGTCTGAGCGAACGGCAAGCCGCAAAATACAGAAACGAACTCATCGGTTTTGTGTTTCAATCCTTCAACCTCATCAATTATAAAAACGCGTTGGAGAACGTGGCATTACCGCTCTATTATAAAAATGTAAGCCGAAAAAAACGCAACCTCATCGCGATGGAAATGCTCGACAGGATGGGGCTTAAAGATTGGTCGCATCACATGCCCAACGAGCTGTCGGGCGGACAAAAACAGCGTGTAGCCATTGCCCGCGCTATGATTTCGAACCCCAAAATCATCCTCGCCGACGAACCCACCGGCGCGCTCGACAGCCAAACTACCGTTGAGGTGATGAATGTGCTCACAGAACTCAACAAATCGGGCATTACCACCATTATCGTAACGCATGAGCAATCGGTAGCCGATGTAACAAACCGCATCATTCATCTGAAAGACGGAATGATTGAACACGAAAGCAACCGTTAGCAAGCCTTTCGGCTATTAGCCATTAGCGAAAAATAGAGATATCCGGATAAACTCAATTAAAAACAGTGCTATCAGCTGAATGGTAAATCCGTTCAACGCAAAGCCAGAAACTGATAGCCCAAAGTCAAAATATGAACGACCATCTTCAAGAAATTTTCTCCACGTTGAGAAAAAACAAACTCCGCACAACGCTCACCGGACTTTCGGTATCGTGGGGGATTTTTATTCTGATCGTGTTGCTGGGAGCCGGCAACGGGCTGCAAAACGGTGTAATGTCCAACTTTAGTTCCAGAGCAGTCAATCGCATCAATTTGTGGTCGGGAACGACCTCTACTCCTTATAAAGGATTAAAATCGGGAAGAAACATCCGGTTTCGCGAAAGCGAAATTGCGACCATAGAAAAGGAGATTGCCGAAAGCAGGCTGGTTACGGCGCAATCGAGCCAAACCCAAACCATCTCTTACGGAACCGAATACGGTTCTTACGAAATCAAAGGCGTGATGCCCGATTTATTGGGTATAAATAAACTGATTATCAATCCGGGAGACGGACGTTTCATCAATCAGCTGGATATGAATGAAAACAACAAAGTGATTGTGCTGGATAAGAAAATAGCCGAAATTTTGTTTAAAGACACCCCCCCCTTAGGACAATACGTAAAAGTGGGACAACTGATGTTTAAAGTAATTGGTATCAATTCCAAAAAAGAACAATGGGGTGGCCCCAACGCCTACATTCCGTTCAGCACGTGGCAACTGATTTTCAATCGGGGTAAAGAATTCTCGCAACTCACCTTTACCGTCGAAGGGCTTGAGACAAAAGAGGCTAACGATAAATTCGAAGAATCGCTGCGGCAACTTCTGGGCTCCCGCTTGTTTTTCGACCCCCAAGACACCCAGGCATTGTGGGTAAACAATTCCCAAACCGAATATCTGGAAACAATGAAAATCTTCGGAGGAATCACCATCTTCGTTACTATTAT
>JBGYGP010000200.1:0-4683 GCA_041820645.1 Proteiniphilum sp.
ACAACCCGCGCCAACAAAGGTATTTTAGAGATTTTCATTTTTTTCGGAGATTAAATCGGGCGTAAAAATACGGTTTTTCGCGAAAAACAGCAACAATATGCTCCGGAATGGTTTCAAGTTGAAAAAGCTTTTTCGAAAATAATACCATGCGGAAAAGGTTTGGGATTTCACCAGCGCCACGTGTTTCCCGAAAGAATCGGAGCGTCTGTGAGTAAGAGAAACGCCCCTTTTCCATGCCGGCCGAACTTATCTGCCTCTGCGGGGCGACGGTCGCCAGCGCTCTCCGGCGCTTATCTTCCCGACGCCTTGCGTTTTCGGAGCCGCAAGGCGTTTTTCTTTTTTCCCCTCTCTCTCCGGTATGCCGGAAAGGCGCTCCCCGACAGAGAAAAAGGGCGCTCCCCGACCGGCAGCCCCTCCGTTATCGAAAAAAAGGGAGGCGAAAATTTTTATTTCTCAACTATTTACTTTAATTTTACCGCAAAATAACGCTCCCCAAACGCGGGGAGGAGTGGACAAGCGATAAAAACGGCCGTCCCGAAACGGGACGAGGCAAAAAACCGGAAAAGCGAAGCCGTCTCAAATTGAGACAGGCTGGAAAATGGAGAAAAGACGCCGTCACAAATTGTGACGAAGAGAAAAACAAAAAAATGACACCGTCTCAAATTGAGACGGGCTGAAAAATGGAGAAACGATACCGTCTCAACTTGTGACGAAGAGAAAAACAAAAAAATGACACCGTCTCAAATTGAGACGGGACGAAAAACGGAAAAGCGAAGCCGTCTCAAATTGAGACAGGTTGAAAAATGGAGAAACGACGCCGTCTCAAATTGTGACGAAGAGAAAAGCAAAAAAACGACACCGTCTCAAATTGAGACGGGACGAAAAACGAAAAAGCGAACCCGTCTCAAATTGAGACGGCTTCTTTTTTTATTTAAACGAAGTTTTTTAGTAATAAGATGTATTCCTGGGCTGGAAGTATGCTTGCGGGTGCAAGCAGGTAGGGCATGTTTTGGGTGCTTTTTTGCCCGAATAAACAAATCCGCAATGGCGGCATTGCCATTCGATTTCTTCGTTGCGCGAGAATACGGTGTCATTTTTAACATGTTCCAAAAGCTTCAGGTATCTTTCTTCGTGAACCGCCTCGGCTTTGGCAATCATACGGTACATGGTGGCTATTTCCTTAAATCCTTCTTCTTCGGCAACATCGGCAAAATGCGGATAATCTTTTGTCCATTCTTCGTTTTCACCGGCTGCGGCAGCTTCCAGGTTTTCGGCCGTTGTCCCGATTTTTCCGGCGGGATACATGGCTGTGATTTCAAGCATTCCGCCTTCGAGGTACTTAAACATACGTTTGGCATGTGTCATTTCCTGATCGGCAGTTTCAAGAAAGATTTCGGCAATTTGTTCAAAACCTTCCTTTTTCGCTTCTTTCGCAAAAAACGTATAGCGCATTCTGGCCTGCGATTCTCCCGCAAAAGAGGTGAGCAGGTTTTTCTCTGTTCTGGTTCCTTTTACACTTTTCATACAATATAATATTAATTTATAATTTACCTTTTACTCTCGGGTTGATGCAACTCGCATATCCTCATCCCATCGGGTGCGACTGACTCAGATGCTCGTTTCATTGTTTGTTGTTTTATTGTAAAACTCATTTTTACCGACAGCAAATATAATGAAAAGTTTTCCTTATCGATAATCTAAAGGCTTAATTATAGGAAATTTAGACCTTTTCTAAATAATAATTCGGGAAGTTGCTTCTCCGATACGCGAAACTTAATGCGCAGTAAAAGACAAAGGCGCTTATCCATCCCGCAAATACGTCGATGAGGTAGTGCGCCCGGATATATACCGTAGCGCCGCAAAGTAAGAGATAAAACGGAAGGAGGATGAACAGGAGCTTTTTGTTGTTGCCGTAAAGCCAGATCATCAGAATGGTGGAAATCCCGACATGAGAGCTGGGAAACGCTGCCGTAGGCCGTTCGCCCAAGGCTTGCGAAATCTTTACTAATTTATAAAACAATCCTTTGTCGTAACCCGGTCCGGGCAATAAATCGGTGTGGTACCGGAAATAGTCGCCTACAGGAGGAAAGATTCCGTGTGCGGCATTTTCCAATCCAATGGCTTTGAAATAGAATTGAGGACCTGTAACGGGCAGAAAAACAAAGATAAGGTAGTATAAAAAGAATGAGCCTAAAAAAATAAATCCCAATTGATTGAATTTGTCTCTCCGCCAATAGAAACAATACAGCAAAACCGTAACCATCATGGGGAAATAGATGAAATATCCCATATAAAAAGCCTCACTAACCCATTTCGAAGAAAAAATTTCGGAAAACGCAAGAGCCGGCTGAAAGCCGAAAAGGTTTTGTTCCCACGAGGCAAACAGAGGATCTAAATTGGTGAATATCCTGTTGAAAAGATAGGTCTCTCCATACCATTGCGAAAGCAAAGCCAAAGGAAACATCACCCGAAGGAATAATACAATTTGCCGGACTCCGGGCAGCGAAGTTCCGTAATACAACAACAGGATTATACCAATGGACAATATTCTTAACGGGAAAAAGGACAAGGGGTTGTCTAACCTTCGCCATAAAACGATTACCATGAGCGAGGTAAGCATGCTGTAAGCAATTGTCAGGATTTCTGTTGTGAAAAGTTTGTTGTGTTGTGGCAGAATACTATTTTTTATCTCCATATTTTGTTATAAATATTCGCTTAATTCCATCCAGCGTTCTGTTTTTTGCTCAATCAGGTTTATTACAGTTGAGATGCGTTTTGCCTTCTCCGTCAACATTTCGGGAGATAGCATCCCCGATGATAGCTCTGTTTCCAGAGTTGTCTTTTCGTCTTCGAGCGCAAAAATCTCCGACTCCAATTCCTCCAATTCTCGTTTCTCTTTAAACGATAGTTTTGTTTTTTCTTCTCGCGTATTTTTGGGGCGGGCATTTTCGGTTTTGGGCGGTTGAGATTCTCCTGCCTGTTTTTTGTCCTGAATACTTTTCCATTGGCGGTACTGCGTGTAATTCCCCGGAAAGTCCCGAATATCGGCATTCCCGTTGAAAACCAACAGATGATCTACCATTCTGTCCAGAAAATAACGGTCGTGCGAAATCACAATCAGACAACCTTTAAACCCAATGAGGTATTCTTCCAGAATGTTGAGAGTCATAATGTCGAGGTCGTTTGTAGGCTCGTCCAAAATCAAAAAATTGGGATTTTTGATCAACACCGTACAGAGATAAAGACGCCGTTTTTCTCCGCCGCTTAGTTTCTGTACAAAATCGTGCTG
This sequence comes from Proteiniphilum sp., assembly GCA_041820645.1. Taxonomy (GTDB): domain Bacteria; phylum Bacteroidota; class Bacteroidia; order Bacteroidales; family Dysgonomonadaceae; genus JBGYGP01. The sequence goes on from JBGYGP010000200.1 coordinate 3,290, forward strand.
TTTGGCAGGAGGAAACAAGAAATGTTGCAAAAATTGCGATGCCGTCAATTGATTACCGTTACCCGTATCAATCACTTCTGCTATTTTCTGCACAACATCGATAACCTTGGTTTGCTCGTCAAAATCCAACCCCTCCTGACTGTAATATCCGAACTTGACGGTTTCTCCTATATCGAAATCTCCCGAATCGGGTTTCTCCAATCCCAGCAACATCTTGATAAAGGTACTTTTCCCTGTTCCGTTGTCGCCCACAATTCCCATCTTTTCGTATCTGCTGAAAACATAGTTGAAATGCTCCGTGATTTTTACCTCATCGAAACTTTTGGAAATATTTCGGGCTTCAAAGATTTTGTTTCCGATGTATGAGCCGTGAGCCGACAATTTCACGTTTTGTTCCGGCCTCCGCTGTTTGGCTTTCTCTTCCAGTTCGTAAAAGGAGTCAATGCGCGCCTTGGCTTTTGTGGCGCGCGCCTGCGGTTGGCGACGCATCCAGTCGAGCTCTTTCCTGTAGAGGTTTTTAGCACGGGCGATTTCGGCGTTTTGAGCGGCTGTCCGTTCTTCCCGTTTCTCCAAATAATGAGAATAGTTTCCTTTGTATTGAAAAATTTGCCGGCTGTCTATTTCTATGATTTGCGAACAAACACGATCCAAAAAATAGCGGTCGTGGGTAACCATCAGTAAACTGATATTGGTGCGCAAAAGCGTCTCTTCGACCCACTCCACCATATCAAGATCGAGATGATTGGTAGGTTCGTCGAGGATTATCAGTTCGGGTTCCGAAATCAACACGTTGGCAAGCGCCACCCGTTTGATTTGTCCGCCCGACAATTCTCCTATCCTCTGTTGAAACCGATTGATTTTGAGTTGTGAAAGAATTTGTTTGATGCGTTGTTCATAATCCCAGGCTTTCAACAGATCCATTTGGGCAAGCGTTTCGTCGAGGCCATTCTGTTTCTCGGAAGCGATGATTTCTTCGTATCGGGCAATCAACTTTACGGTTTCATTGTCGGTGGCGAAACAGGCTTCGAGCACCGTTAGATTGGGATCGAAACGAGGCAATTGTTCCAAATATGCCGTCCGTACGCCGTTTCTGAAGACAATACTTCCCCGGTCGTAAGGTTCCCTCCCTGTAATGATGTTGAGGAGTGTGGTTTTTCCGGCTCCGTTTTCGGCGATCAATCCTATTTTGTCTCCCTCGGCAATGCCGAAAGAGATGTCGTTAAAAAGGGTTCGGTTGCCAAAACTTTTTGTAAGCGACTCTATTTGTACAATCGGATTTGCCATTTGATTTTATAAGAGAGTATCCATTTCGGCTGCAAAAATACGAAAGTTTATTCACTTTGTAAGCGTCTGCGAAACTAAAAGCGCCATCTCATATAGGTGAAAATATCGGT
>JBGYGP010000201.1:0-4947 GCA_041820645.1 Proteiniphilum sp.
CATCGCGTTGCTGATTGAAGGGCACGTGCAGTACGCGTTTATGAATATCGAGCAGATTGAGAAGTTTTACGCCGCTTTTTATCCCCGATGGAAGAAAGAGGCGTATTACGACCTGATGAATTTGTTGAAAGTTGCACCGAAGCAAAAAATATCGAATATGTCTTGCGGACAGCGATCGCAGGTAGCTTTGGGGCTGATTATGGCGCAAAATGCCGATTTACTCATCTTAGACGACTTTTCGCTGGGGCTTGATCCCGGCTATCGCCGTTTGTTTATCGACTATCTGCGCGATTACGCCAAAAGCGAACAAAAAACCGTTTTTCTCACCTCACACATCATTCAGGATATGGAGAAACTGATTGACGACTGCATCATTCTCGATTACGGAAAAATCCTCATTCAACAGTCCGTGCAGGAGTTAATGGATACGTTTCACCGTTATACTTTTACGCTCGAAAGCCGACATGCCTCGCTGTCCGATGACGAGAAGCTATTTCACCCGGCTATTATCCGCAACAGGGGCGAAATATACTCGTTTGCCAACCAAAATTACATTGAAACTTATTTGCACAAACACCAAGTCGCGCACCGTGATTTGATGCGGGAAAAGATGAATTTGGAAGATATTTTTATCGGATTAACAGGAAAATATTAATGTGCCAATTAACTAATTAGAACTTGTTTACTAATTTATGAACCCAATTTTATACAAAGAATGGATTAAAACACGTATAGCTCTGTTGCTACTGCTGATTGTTTCAGCGGCGTTGGTGGCGTATGCTCAAATGCGCATTGGCAAGGTGATTACGTTGCGTGGCGCATCACATTTGTGGGAAATATTACTCACACGAGACAATACGTTTCTGGAAATCCTCACTTATTTGCCTGTTTTTTCGGGCATTGTCGTGGCGCTTTTTCAGTTTCTTCCTGAAATGCAGCAGAAACGGCTGAAACTCACGCTACACTTGCCCGTGACACAAAATCGGATAATTGTATCTATGCTGCTTTACGGAGTGGTTGCGCTTATTCTTTTATTCGCTTTGCAACACCTGTTTTTGTGGCTCTATTTTCAAAAAATATTGGCGGTGGAACTCACAAAGCGAATTTTGCTTACCACGCTGCCGTGGTATGTAGCGGGCATTGCCGGATATGCCTTTACCGCGTGGGTATGCATAGAGCCTGCTTGGAGACGGCGTTTGATAAACGCGTTGTTTGGCGTGGCGTTTTTGCGGCTCTTTTTTCTTGTATCATTTGCCGAAGCGTATAACGGTTGGATTGTAGCATTGTTGCTGTTCTCTGTTGTATTAGTAGGCTTTTCGTATATTTCAGTGCAACGTTTTAAAGATGGTGTACAGTAAAATATGCCAATGTGCCAATAATTTAATCTCATTCAATAAACTATGTTTCGCTTCTACAAAACACTTTTTATAATTCTCTCTATTTTTATTCTGATGTGGCTGTTGCCTTGGCTTTTTAATCTGTTTATGGTAAGTAGGAGCAGCGCGCCTTTTACGCTTTACAGCGAAATTATCGGCGACTTTGCGATGCTGCAAACAGGCGAAGTAAATGAAAAAGGCAAACCCAAAATAAACTATACCGACAGACGTGGAAACAACTACACCGAAGCGCAGTTCGACAGCATTTTGCCTACGTTTTATTACCGGCAGTTGGTTACCGATAACCGTTTGCCCGATACCATTCTGGGACAGCACGTTACGGCGCAGACAATAAAAAAAGGGAACTTTATCTTTCGCTCGCGTCCCTCGGAAATCAATGCGCGTTTTGCACCGTTGTATCCGTTGCTCGAATCCCGTTCAAAACGGGTAGATTTAGAAATGCCCGACGATGTTTTTCGCTTCACCAAGCGCGGTATTGAGTTTATCGATATGGAAACAAACTCGGTAAACAAGGAGAAATCGATGCTTTTTCAAAATGTTTTCGAGCAGAAAAACGTGGTGCTTCCCGCGAAACACATTGCCGGAAATCCCACCAACCGCAAGGAGTATGACGAAGGCTATTTCTTTGTGGATGCTCAAAATCGGCTTTTCCACCTAAAACAGATGCAAGGGCGACCGTTCCTGCGTCTGGTTGAGATGGACGCCAATGTGGAAATATCGCATATTTTTGTAACTGAGTACCCAAGCCGCCGCTATTTTGCTTTTCTGACGGATGCGGAGCATAATTTCTACGCCCTTACCGCACCCGACTACCGACTTCAAAAAGTGGCTATTCCACCCTTTGATGCCCGAAAAGACGAAATTACCATTTTTGGCAATATGTTTAACTGGACGGTAAAACAGAGCGCCGACAGCGACGAGCAATATACCGCCATTGATGCTCACACACTCACGACAATAGACACAATGAGCATAGCAAAACCGGAACGCTCTTCCACCCAAATAGCCGCCTACCTTTTTCCCGTGCAGCTCCGCTTTACAGATTCGTCTGATCGTTACTTTATGCCGCGCGTAAAAAACGTTTCGCCGCTTGCCTTGCCGCTGAATATTTTGTGCTTGGCGTTGTTCTTACTCTTTTTCCGCAAAGGGAATTATCGCACGGAGTTAATCCTGAAAAGCGTGGCTGTCACCTTTTTCGGTGTGTTTGCGTTGGTGCCGTTGATGCTGGTTCGGGATTAGTAACTGTTAGCAAAAACTTTGCGCGGAATATCTCATCCCCCCTCCCTTGAAAAAATATTTCATTAAAAACCCCTATTTACGGAGATATTTTATACGGATATCCCCGTAAACAGGGATTGTCTAAAAGGTATAAGCAGGATACCTTTACACCCATTGTTGTTCAAATATAAATCTTTTTTGGCCATTTACACACTTTGGGGATAGTATCTATTTCAAAGACTCTTTCGAGTGCTCCCGTGTCACTCCGGAGTATCCGGCAGACACTCCGGAATCTGTTTTTCCCACTCAGAAGTGTCTCGGAGACACTCGAGAGTGTGTTTGAGACACTCAAGAGTGTGTTCGAGACACTCAAGAGTGTGTTTGAGACACTCGAAAGTGTGTTTGAGACACTCGAAAGTGTGTTTGAGACACTCAAGAGTGTGTTTGAGACACTCAAGAGTGTGTTCGAGACACTCAAGAGTGTGTTCGAGACACTCGAAAGTGTGTTTGGGACACAACCGATGCACGCACCGCCTTTATCGGGGTGCGGATGTTGTTTTCCATTGCAGCCCGATAAAAAATAACTGAATTCGGAATCTGGATTCAATAGGTTCGCGGGATAAATACAGTAAATATCCCTGAATCGAAAGGTGATTACCGATAAATTCTACGACGTTTCAGATAGGGGGAAACCATCCGCATCCGATGCTACAAATGGCTGCCGTGTCACATTCTTTCCGTGTTGTTTTTCAGTTCTTCCGTCTTTTTCTTATTCTTCTCTCTAACTTCTCTGATATATATCGCCTATTTCGGGCAAAAAGTCTAAAAAAATCCAAATCGAAAAAGAACTTGAAAGAATCGACAAACCGCAATTTTGTTTCGACCAATTGTTAAAAGACACCCTCCAACTACCTTTTTTACTGAGGGAAAACACCAAAAATACATAGTTAAAATATTATTAACCAACTGATTTCAATTAAACAAGAACTATATTTGTTCGTCTTAACAAAACAATTGATTATTCACTTTTAAAATTATTCGCATTATGAAAAAGTATTTTTTAGCAGCAACAGCAGCATTATTGATGTTAAGCATCTCGGTATCGGCTCAAAACACCGAAGGAAAAGAAAAGAGCAAAGAGGGGCAACGCACAAACCGCGAAAGGAAATGGAGTCCGAAAGAGCATGCCGAAATGATGGACAAACAACTGGATTTATCCGATGACCAAGTTTCGCAATTGCAAGCGCTTTTTGAAAAACAAGAAGCTAAACGCACCGAAAAAAGGGAAGCCGTAAATTCCAAAAGCGGAGAAGAAAAAACAAAAGCACGCGAAGAGATGAAAAATAATCGCGAAAAAGAAAAACAAGCCTTCGAAGCCGAAGTTGAAAAAATCATCGGAAAAGAAAAAGCCGACAAATGGAAATCGTTGAAAAAAGAACGACAGGGTAAAAACGGCAAAAATGCCAACGGGAAAAGAAATAGAGAAAACAAAGAGGAAAGTAAGTAAAATTTTCGTTCTAATTGATGTAGTGAGCAGAGGCCGTTCGTTTTTTTGAACGGCCTCTTTGTTTGCGGTTACGATTTTGTTCCGAAGTATTTATCCAACGCCTCTTTCGCTCCCACGAAAGAGCTTTTTTGAGCGGCAAGCACTTCGGCTTCGAGCTTGGGAAGCAACAGTCGAATTTGTTCATTCTGATAAAAATTGTTTTTCAACCTCTCATTAATGGTTTCATACATCCAAAATTTCGATTGGTTGTTTCTTCTCACCTCAAAATAGCCGCTCTTTTTCACAAAATCCACATACCGATGAATCATATCCCAAACCTCGGCAATTCTCAAATTGTAATATCCCGAATAGGTAAGCACTTCGGGCGACCAGCCCGAATCGGGCAGCGGAAAGAGGTGCAACGCGTTGGAGAAGTGACGTTGTGCCATTTTGGCTTTCTCGATGTTGTCGCCATCGGCTTTGTTGATAACGATACCGTCGGCCATCTCCATAATGCCGCGCTTGATGCCTTGCAGCTCGTCGCCGGTACCGGCCAACTGAATGAGCAGAAAGAAATCGACCATCGAATGGACAGCCGTTTCCGATTGTCCTACGCCTACGGTTTCCACAAACACATAATCGAAACCGGCAGCCTCGCACAAAATAATGGTTTCGCGTGTTTTTCGCGCCACGCCGCCCAACGAACCGGCCGACGGCGAGGGGCGGATAAAGGCGTTTCTCTCTATCGAAAGTTTTTCCATGCGGGTTTTGTCGCCCAGAATGCTGCCCTTGGAGCGCTCGCTCGAAGGGTCGATGGCCAGTACGGCCAATTTGTGTCCTTTTTCG
>JBGYGP010000202.1:0-3016 GCA_041820645.1 Proteiniphilum sp.
CATACGATGGTCTTCATACGTTTCGATAACCGGATTCTCTTCGGGCATGCACTGCTCTTTATCCCATTCCAACATTTCTATGTTTTGATTGATTTTCAGGATGTATCCCAATTTTTTCAGTTCGTTTTCGAGTGCTGCGATGCGATCTGTCTCTTTGATTCGAAGACTCTCGATTCCTGAAAAAATAAACGGGACATTGAGGAAACAACAACTGGCCGCGAAAGTTTGAGCCAAATCGGGTTCGTTCCTGAAATTGTGGAAAAATTTTTTTGTTCTTTTCCCTTCGTTCCGAATGATAACGCCTTCGGCGATAAATTCGGTGGCAACGCCCAAGTCTTTGAACAGGTTCACGAGGTTGGCGTCGCCCTGATTGCTGTTTTTTTGCAATCCCAACAAGGTTACTTCCGATTTTGGCATAAGGGTTACCATCTCGTACCAATAAGAAGCTGCCGACCAGTCCGATTCTACTCGGATGTTTGCCGGTTTGTATTTTTGCGGCTTGATGGTTATCCTGTCGTTTTCCCACTTTACGTTTATGCCGTATTGCTCCATCAGTTTGATGGTCAGGGAGAGGTAGGGTTTCGAGATTAGTTCGTTCTGGATGTTGATTATCACCCCCTCCCGTGTGCCGGGGGCAATCATGGTAAGTGCCGAAAGAAATTGGGAACTGATATTTCCCGATATATATACTTCGCCGCCCCTGAGTCGTTTTCCTTTGATTTTGAGCGGAGGAAATCCCTCTTTCCCTAAATATTCGATTTCTGCGCCGAGCGCCCGAAGAGTTTCTACAAGGGGCGAGATAGGCCGTTCGTGCATTCGGGCAGAGCCTTTGATAGTCCATTCCCCTTCCATACTGGCCAAAAAAGCGGTGAGAAAACGCATGGCGGTACCGGCTCCTTTTACGTCGAAAATGTTGGAGGCGGAGTTGAACGCGTCGATAATAACCTGTGTGTCTTCGCAATCCGATAGATTTTCAATCGGATTGGCGTTCAGGCTCAGCGCGTTTAGGATAAGCAACCGGTTGCTGATGCTTTTGGAGGCGGGAAGTTGAACGGTAATGTTTAATTTTTCGGGGGGGAATATCTTGTATTGCATCTGACTATTTTTACACAAAAATAGTAAAAAATACGGAGTCGTAAAGCAATAAAACAACCTTTAGGATTATTTAAAACAGTTGCTCAGGAAATCATCCGTTGCATGAGTCAAAATCCTAATATTCAGCACTGATACTCATCGAAAGTTGAAGGTTCAGCCTGTCAATCCGTACAAAAATATCGACAAAATAGCTACCGGCGCCAGAAATTTGAGAATAAAGCTGTATCCTTTCAGGAAAGACACACCCATTTTTACTTTTCCGTTGTCGGTTAATTGCGCCTGTATGATCTTTTTATCGAGATACCATCCTACGAAAAGCGATAGAAACAACCCGCCGACAGGTAACATGATTTTGGCCGAGACCACATCGAACAAATTGAAAAACGGCGGAAAAACGGCGGAAAGAATACCCAAAATTGATACGCCTGTTACCACCAAAAACAAGGCTTTTTTTCTGCTGAGGTTGTATTCTTCGTGAATGTAAGCCGTTACAACTTCCATCAAAGAGATGGTGGAGGTGAGGGCAGCAATAGCCAGCAGAAGAAAGAAAGAAGAAGACCAGATTATGGAACCCTGCATCTGGTTGAACAGTTCGGGAATGGTGATAAAAAGAAGTCCGGGGCCACCTGCCACCAAATCGGAAACGATGGTATCGGAATTACCTGCCAGCGCAAAAGCCGACGGGAAAATAACCATTCCGGCAAGAAGCGCCACCATTGTATCGAGCGCCGATACCTGCACGGCGGTTTTGATTAAGTTTGCATCGTCTTTGAAATAAGAGGCGTAAGTGAGCATGCAACCCATACCCAACGATAATGAAAAGAAGGCTTGCCCCATGGCGTCAAGAAAAACTGTCGGTTTCACCTCTTTCAAATCGGGTTTGAACAGAAAATTCAAGCCGGTTGTTGCACCGTCCAGTGTAACAGCTCTGACGACCATTATAATGAGAAGAAGAAACAACAAAGGCATCATTGTTTTTGCCGATTTTTCTATGCCTTTCTGAATGCCTGCAAAAATAAAATAGGCGGTAAGCAATACAAAAAATGCCATTAAGCCGGTTTGCCGGAAACTGTTTGTATGCAAAGCGTTGAAATGTGCGGAAAAATCGCTGACAGTATGTAGGTTTCCGGTAACGGATTGGATAAAATAATCGACCGTCCAACCGCAAACAACCATATAAAAACCCAGAATGACAAATCCTGTAAGAACGCTCAGCCGGCCTACCCATTTCCAAGGCGTACCGGCTGCCAACTTATGAAAAGCGCCTGCCGCATTTGCCTTGGAAGACCTACCCACAATAAATTCGGCAACCATTAAAGGAATCCCGAAAAAAAGAATACAGGCTATGTAAACCATTATGAATATTGCTCCGCCACCGTCGGCGGTTTCGCTCGGAAAGCGCCAGATATTTCCCAATCCTACCGCAGAACCGGCTGCGGCGGCTATCATCCCTAATTTCGAGGCGAATGTTGACCTTTTTCCGTTCATCTCTTTGTTGTTACGGTTATCTGACAAATACCCATTTGTGGTTGGTGGATAGTTGCGGGTAATAGAAATAGTTTTCGTAATCGAAGGCTTTTACTTCTTCGGCGATCGTCAGCCGGTTTTTTACGATAAATCGCGCCATAAGCCCGCGTGCTTTTTTGGAGTGAACCACAATTTGTTTGAACTCACCGTTCTCTTGCTGAAGAAAAATTATTTCGATAATGCGTGTTTTTTGAGGTAACAACTTGTTGATTATCGCTTTTGAATATTCTTTGGAGGCTACATTGATGATTGTTTTTTCATCTTTTTCCAGCCTCTCTGCAAGGTATCGGTTGATATGGTCTTGCCAAAAATCGTAGAGGCTGCCGTAACCTTCCGGTTGAATTTTGCGTGCAAACTCCAACCGATACGGTTTTATTTCGTCGAACGGTCTCAG
>JBGYGP010000203.1:0-2812 GCA_041820645.1 Proteiniphilum sp.
ACGGGATACAACAATCAGGAGATATTGGAGATAACCCACGGGCAAAACAGCGTGAACGCGGTACTTTCGGGCACACAAACAGACCGGAAAGGCAAGGTACAAGGCGGTGGCGCCGTTTCGTTGCGCTACAATAACGGTAATTTTTATGTGGATTTGCTCGGCATCATACTGCCCAAAGATATGCAAGGCATCGACGCAGACGTGAAAGTTTCGGGACGGGATATGATTATCCCCGGCAAACTCAAACCCGGACAGCCATTGCCCGACGCCGAAGCTACATTCAAGATGAAAGTGAAATCGGGCAACGCGGCGTTCGATGCGCCTCCATTGACTTTCCGTGTTTTCAACCGCCGCGCGGTACAAGCCGAAAGCGTGGAAACGCCTATGGGTAAATTCATCTGCTTCAAGATTATCCAAACCGTGGAAGCCGACTATCCCCTCATCGGCAAACAGCTTTCCACGTCCATTACATGGATAGGAAAGGGTCTGGGAACCATTAAAACGGAAACGTACGACAAGAAAGGAAAACTGCAAAACCGAATGCTGCTCACGGAGTTGAAGTAGAAAACGCATATTCCCTGTAATTCGTAACATTAAAAACAACATCGAAATGAAAAAAGCATTTTATATCATGATATTCGCGCTTGCGGCAACAACACTGGTTGGCTGCGGTGGAAAAAGCGACGGCAAAGCCGCGCTTCGCGAGATGGAAAAAATTGTGGAGAAAGTCGAAAAGGAGAAAGACAACCTTACGGCTGATGAATGGAGAGAATTGGCTGCCTCGTTTGAAGAAAACGAAAAGATAGCCAACAAAGCAGCCGAAGAAAACCGGTTAGGATTGGGAGATAAGATGAAGATTATTACCCTTACCGGCCGTTGGGCTACAGCATCGAGCGGCATGATGTTGGGCGATATCTTTTCGAAACTAAGCGAAGCGTTGAATCCGGAAGAGACAACTACCGACAGCGCAAATCCGGCGTCGGCAAACGATAAACGCTGGATTCTATACTACAAAAACATCGTGCTGGGAAACCAAGGCAACAACACCAACGGACATTTCCTGAAACTGAAAACCGGCGAAACCGTAACGGTGGACGAGGCAAAAGGGCAGGAGGAATTTCTCGCCATGCTCTTCTTTACCGAAAAAGGATATACGCTGCTTACCTTTCCCGCGAATGCGGAAGATGCAAGCACATACAGAGAGTTTGAAGCGAACCGTCTGTTCAGCCAAAAACAGGGAGGACTTCAATCGTGGCCTCCCGAAAAAATGACCGGAGGTGTGATAAAACAGACTGAAAAAATTGACGCGGTAACGTTTAATGAAATAGCGCAGTCGAAAGATCCCGTCCGTTTTGCCAAAGCATTCGCCAATGCCAACGGAGACGAGGAAAACCTGCGAGGTCTGTCGTATGACATAAGCATCGCCGCCGGAAAGATTTACTTGGTGCAGTTCAACAACTTAGTGCGGGGCATTTTGCTGATAAAATCGGCTAAATCGGCGGCTAACGGCTCATTGGCATTCGACCTCATTGTAGAAGGGCGTCAGAGTTTTACCGAGCTCGATTTGGCGAAATACCTCCAACCCGACGAACCGTTAGAAAATGAAACTGCCGCCGCGAAAGAGATAAAAGGCAAAGTCTCCGAGTGCAAAACAGGTAAGCCGCTCGGAGGCGTTACCATTCAGTTTGAAGACCGTAACAGCGAAAAAATACAGACTGTGGTGTCCAACAACGCGGGCGAATTTTCGTTCGTACCCGACCCCACGATTCGAGAACTCGAAGCGAGAGGGAAAAAAGCGGACTATATGTCGCGCGTGGTTCGTATCGGCAGCGCCGACTTTGAACGGTACAAAAACCAAGGAACTTTATTGGAAATATGTATGGAAAAAGTGGATTACGACAAAGCCCTGCGGTTGGACAATATCCATTACGATACGGGAAAAGCCGATATCCGCCCCGACGCCCAACCCGAACTCGACCGATTGGTGCAGTTTCTGAACGATAATCCCAATGTAAAAGTAGAACTCTCCTCGCACACCGATTCGCGCTCTGCCGCCGATTACAACCTCAAACTGTCGCAACGGCGAGCCGACGAGGCTAAAAAATATATCGTATCCAAAGGCATTGTCGCCAACCGCATTGTAGCGGTGGGCTACGGCGAAACACGACTGCTCAACCGGTGCGCCGACGGCGTGGCATGCAGCGAAGAGGAACACCAACTCAACCGTCGCACAGAGATAAAGATGATAAAATAAACCGGAAGTTTGAAGCTCGAAGGAAGTAGTGAATAGTAGTTGGTGGGACGACGCGCAAATCGTGTAATATTCCACGCATTTTTCTCGTTTACTAACATCCTCGTAACTCGTAACTTGTAATTCGTAACTAAAATGAAAACAATAAAAAGAACCGCTTTTGCGGTAATTGCTACGCTCTTTCTTTTAACAACTGCCTCTACTCTATGCAGTTGCAAGGCAGTTTTATCGGCATTGGCGGAAGCATATATCATTTCTCCGGAAAAAATCGACGGGAAATGGGAGCGATTTAACTTAGAAGTACACGAAAACGACGGATGGTATGCAACAACTGTGGGATCTCATAGAATATCCTTTGATTCCAACCTGAATAAGGGAGAAAGCAGCCTATTCGGGAAATTTACCTATACGCTGAATGGACGTGAGGTAAAAATTGATCCCGCAGACCCTTATGAAGTAGTTCGTCCGTGTACTATCCTTTTGATAAACGAAAAAGAACCGTGGGAAATGGCGTGGCGTTACGAAAAAAACGGCAAACAATACCGCCCTTTCCCCGAAACT
>JBGYGP010000204.1:0-2592 GCA_041820645.1 Proteiniphilum sp.
AGAGCGGGCAAGGCGATGAAAGCGATTGTCCATAGGAATAGGAGCAGGATGCCTCGCATCCAGCGGTTACGAAAGGGTTGGATAATATGTTGCAGGATAAACTTATTCATTCTCCTCCATTTGCTCACCCCAATTGAGACTCAGTATTTTATCGGCTATTCCTCCGAAAAGAGGTTCGTGCGAAGCTACGATAACCAGTTTCTCTTTTGCCATTCGGGTAATTACGGAAAGGATGATATGGGCGGTTTCCGAATCCAAGTTTGCCGTAGGTTCGTCGAGGATGACAAGAGGACGCGGATGCATTATCGACCGTGCCAATGTAACCAATTGTTTTTCTCCACCTGAAAGCTGTTTACCGTTGTGAGTCAATGCAAAATCCCACCCCGATGGTTTTTTCGAGAGCAGTTTGTCCAAAAAATCGGGATAGCCAGAGTTTTCGTTCAGGTCGCTGTTTAAAAATACGTTATATCGCAAATTCCCATCGAAAATAAACGGAAATTGGTTCATATACGAACTATTCTTTTGCAACCATCGTCGTGTTTGCAAATTGTTTTTTCCGTTTACCGAAATTCCTCCTTCCCATACAGAGAGGTTTCCTGCACAGATTTTCAACAAAGTGGATTTTCCCGAACCCGATATTCCTTTTACCCAAACCAACCCTCTTTCCGGAAAGCAGAGGTTGATGTTGTGCAATACTTTGAGTGTAGAATCGGGATAAGCGAAGCTGATATTTTTTATTTCGAAAGAGCGGAATGCTTCATCCGTATTTTCGGGAACAACCTCCTCTTCGTGTTCCAAAATAGGGATTAACAATTTTACTGAAGCAATTGCCCGGTTTCTGTCGTGATACGCGCTCACGAATTTTCGGAGATAGAAAAAAAAATAGGGACTGAGCGTCAGCATAAAAAGGGCGTTTCCGAAATCGTATCCTTTTCCGTAGTTTACTCCCGGCATAATTCCCAAAAGACTCATTCCCAAATAAATGGCAATAACAGCAATACTGATTGTTACAAAAAGCTCCAGAATGGCCGACGAGAGCATTGCCACCTGCATCACTTTTCCCGAGGCCTCGTTTAGCTCTTCTCCTTTTTTCTCCAAAAACCGGTGTTGTTGTTTGAAATTGTCGAGATTCACAATCTCTGCAATGGTTTGCAACCGATTGTAAAACACCGACGAATACTTCAGAAACAAACCGATGTGTTTCAGATGCAACGTTTCGGCGCCGATTCCCACAATTATCATTTGAAGGGGGATTACTAGAAAGGAAACGATGAGAATGAAAGCCACCCAACCATCGATAAACAGGCAAACGCAAAAAATGAGCAGACTTACCGTTACCGCCGCCATGGCATTGGAAATAAAGGAGGTGTAGTAAGGTTTCAAATCATCCGCCATTTTGGTAAGGTACAGGGTTGATGAAGCAGTGTCCAACTCGTTGTTGTGTAGAAGCTTTGGATAAGCTTCCGATTTTAGTCTCGAAACAATCTTATCGCCGGCGTTGTAATTGAAAATCAGAGCAAAATGGGCAAAGAGGTATCTCCCTCCCAAAAAACAGGCGGCTATCCCCAATAGTTTTATCTCTATCCGGGCACTTTCCGTCCAAAATGCTGCGAAACGGGACAAAAACCAACTGAACCCAATGTAGGCAGCTGCACTCAACAGCGTAAAAAGCAGAGCGTAGATATATTGTTTCTTTGCCTCTGAAAGCTTTCGGTTAAGCCATTTAGAGGCAGAATATTGCTCTTCTTTTTTCGCCTTTTGTGTCATAATGAAACGTTCCTCTCCCGGCAAAAAATTATCTTAATTTTTCCGGATTTACCCGGGCGAGACTTAAAGCCTTCAACATCCATCCGGGAAGCGGTTTTTCGGGGTCGCGCTTCTGCAAATTGATTGTCAAGCCGAGCTTTTTGACAATAGGAACCTTGTGTGTTTCTACAAATTCAATAAGTGTTCCGTCAGCATCTTCGATGTAGGCGAACTGTCCGGCCGCGTCGCCCATGTCGAAAGAGCTGCCTTCTTTGAATTTTTGGGTGGTATCTACGGTAAAAGGATGCCCCGCTTCGGCGCATTTTTTGCCCAAAGCTTCCATACCGCGAATATCGAAACAAACCTGAATAAACCCCGGATCGCCCCAGAAACGTCCTTCGTAAATTTTTCGAGGGCTATGTTCCAACGCTTGTATCAGTTCGATGTAAGAAGTGCCGAACAGTTCGCTGAAACTGCCTTTTCGCGGCTGAGAATGCGTAAGCAGACGGCGGCGAAATGGTTTGTCTCCCGCGGGAAGTCCCATGAAATCGTCGAAAACACCGGTTTCGTCGGCGATAATCGTGTCGTATCCGAGAATATCCCGATATACGGGCATTGATTTTTCGATATCCGTAACGCCGATGGAAACTCCCGCTACGCCTCCGGTAAGTCGCCCTTCGTCTTTAAAGACATAACTGTCGTGAACAATCTGAAACAAATTGCCGTAGGGGTCTTTCAGGTAAAAGGTAAGGGATTCGTCCAGGTTCTTACTCAACGGAGTAACCAGGTTGATTTTAGGATTTTTCGAAAACTGTTCAAACGAGCGGGCAACATCCCTGCTTTTCA
>JBGYGP010000205.1:0-3889 GCA_041820645.1 Proteiniphilum sp.
AATATTGCTTTTACTTCCGAGATGTCGCCAACGGGGGTAGAAGTACCGTGAACGTTGATATAATCGATTTCGTCGATTTGCATTTCCGCATCTTCCAAGGCATTTCTCATCACCAATTTGGCGCCCAATCCTTCGGGATGCGACGCTGTGAGATGGTAAGCATCGGCCGACATGCCTGCGCCTACAATTTCGGCGTAGATATGCGCTCCACGCGCCAGGGCGTGTTCCAGCTCCTCAAGAATAAGACATGCCGCGCCTTCTCCCATGACAAATCCGTCGCGGCTTGCGCTGAAAGGGCGAGAAGCCGTCTCGGGCGAATCGTTGCGGGTAGAGAGTGCGTGCATCGAGTTGAATCCTCCTACCGCCGAGGCTGCGATTGTGGCTTCGGCGCCTCCGGCAACAATCACGTTTGCCTTGTTCAAGCGAATAAGGTTGAATGCGTCGGCGATGGCGTTGGTAGAGGAGGCACATGCTGCGACGGTAGCATAGTTGGGCCCTCTCAGCCCGTAAATCATAGAGATATGGCCGGCGGCAATATCTGCTATCATTTTCGGAATGAAAAAAGGATTGAATTTAGGGCCTTTATCTGCTGCAACGAAATATCCGCCGACTTCTTCCTCGAAAGTTTTGATGCCTCCGATACCGGCGGCAAAGACAACGCCGATCCTGTCGGTATTCTCTTTTTCGAGGTCGAGTGCGGAATTTTCTATTGCTTCTTTTGCTGCCTTCAGCGCCAATTGGGCGTATCTGTCGTATTTTCGAACCTCTTTCCTGTCGAAAAGCTCCGACGGGTCAAAGTTTTTGACTTCGCAAGCAAACTGCGTCTTGAATAAAGATGCGTCGAAAAGAGTAATAGGCCCGGCGCCGCTTTTTCCGGCTAAAGCATTTTCCCATGTTGTTTTCACATCGTTGCCCAGCGGAGTAATGGCTCCCAGACCTGTTACTACTACTCTTTTTAATTCCATGAATTTCAATTATGGATTTTACCTTATTTAGCGTGTTGTTCTACATAAGAGATGGCATCGCCAACTGTAGAAATCTTTTCGGCTTGATCGTCCGGAATAGAGATATTGAACTCTTTTTCGAATTCCATAATCAATTCTACGGTGTCAAGGGAGTCGGCTCCCAAGTCGTTGGTAAAGCTGGCAGTGTTTGTAACTTCCGATTCTTCAACACCTAATTTGTCAACGATAATTGATTTTACTCTTTGTGCTACTTCTGACATAACTTTTTATCATTTTTTAAATTAATATACAAAAATCTATTTGTTATTTTTGCGGTTGCAAAGTAAATCATTTTTTTATTAACTACCCAATTTTTGGGCTACTAAATTCAAAAAAAATGCACAAAGAGAAAAAAAATGTGCAGTTTTACTATATTTCAAGATGAAAAGAGTTGCTATATTTGCTTCGGGAAGCGGGTCAAACGCCGAAAATATCATCCGGTATTTCAGAAAGGACGAAAATGTGACGGTTCCGCTCATTTTGTCAAACAAAAAAGATGCTTACATACACGAACGTGCAAAAAGGTGGGGTGTCCCCTCTTTTTCTTTTACGAAAAAAGAGTTCGACGAGGCCGATTTGATTCTCGAAATGTTGGCGCAGTACGAAATCGATTTCATCGTGCTGGCGGGTTTCCTGCTGAAGGTTTCGGAGTCGATATTGAAGGCTTATCCCGGCAGTGTGGTAAATATCCATCCGGCTTTGTTACCTAAATTCGGGGGGAAGGGCATGTACGGCGACAAGGTGCACAAAGCGGTTGTGGCTGCAGGAGAGAAGGTTTCGGGGATTACAATACATTATGTAAATGAAAACTACGACGAAGGGGATGTGATATTTCAGGCCGAATGTGCGCTTTCGCCTGCGGATTCGCCCGAGGAGGTGGCTCAAAAGGTGCATCAGTTGGAATACCGGTGGTTTCCTCAGGTAATTGCCGAGGTATTGAAAAAAAGGGAAAAATAATGACCTTTTGATAAAAAATCAAATTCAAGGAGCTTTTAGCTCATTGTAAAATAGAGATTTCTACGATAATTTCCCAAAAAAATCTCTAACGCTGAATATGGGATTATGGTAGCAACTGAAAGGTTCAGGCAATTTCAGCCGCATCGCGGCGGCGCCTATTTATTTTTACCGGGCAGCAATATTTGAGTATAACGGAAACTTGACTCAAGAGGAAAATGTTGCTTCGCGGCATTAAGGGGAGAAGAGCCACAAGCGAGGATCGAACTCGCGACCTACGCGTTACGAATGCGTTACTCTACCAACTGAGCTATTGTGGCAAAAAGAGATTGCGAAATTATAAAAAATCATTCAAAAGTTCAACATGTTTTCTAAAAAAAATCGAACCGATATTCTTTTTCAATACCGGTTCGATGATTTCAGAATCAGCAACAGCTATAAAAGCGAAAACTGCCTTATTTTTTCTCTCTGTTCATCAGTTTGAAGGCAACCGGAGATGCAACGAACAAACTGGTTACGGTACCAACCACAACACCAATCAGCATTGCAAATACAAAACTTCTCACTGCGTCGCCGCCGAAGAAGAGAATACAGAAAATCACCAAGATTGTACTCAACCCGGTATTGATTGTACGCGCCAACGTTGCATTCATCGAATCGTTGAACAGCGATTTCAAATCTCGTTTGGGATAAAGCGTTTTGTATTCGCGAATACGGTCGAATACAACCACTTTGTCGTTGATAGAGTAACCCACAACCGTCAGGATGGCGGCAACAAAAGTCTGGTCGATTTCCATTGAGAACGGCATTATTTTCCAAAGCAACGAGTACAACCCGATTACCGAAAACGCATCCACTGCGAGAGCCGCTATGGTACCTACCGAGAATGCCCAATTTCTGAATCGTACGAAGATATAAACCGCCATGCACAACAGCGCGATAAACAACGCCAAGAATGCGTTTCGCAGCATATCTTCCGCCACGCTCGGCCCTACTTTTTGCGAACTTTGAATGTAATTTTCGATGCTGCTTCCGGAAGCAATGTATTCTTTCAGCCCTTGCCCCAAAAGAGACACCAACTGCTCTTCCACATCGGGAGCATCGGATTCTATCATGTAGTTCGTCGAAATTCTTACTTGGTTGCTCGACCCAATGGTAATGACACTCACCGCTCCGTCGAGATAAGGAGTCAATGCCTGTTCTATCTCTCCCGTTTTTACCGGATGATCGAATCTGACGATATAATTTCTACCGCCCGTAAAGTCGATGCCGCTATTGAGTTTCAAGACAAATAACGAAACTATGCTGATACCTACGAAAATCAATATCGCCGTGATAACTTTTTTGCTGTTATGGATAAAGTTGAAAGAATATTCTTTGAACATCTTTTTCGAGAATCCGGTGGAGAAAGAAAGATTTAGCCATTTGCCCTTCGCAAATCTGTTTTCGTAAACCAAACGTGTCAGATATACGGCTGTCAGGAACGATACCGCGATACCGATAATAAGCGTAATGGCAAACCCCTTGATTGGCCCTGTTCCGAAAACAGACAAGATGATACCGGTAATAATGGTGGTTAAGTTTGAATCGAAAATAGCGGAGAACGCATTTTTGTAACCGTCTTCCAATGCTTTTCTAAGCGATTTTCCGGCAGCGAGTTCTTCCTTGATGCGCTCGTTGATGAGCACGTTGGCATCCACAGCCATAGCAAGCGAAAGAATCATCCCCGCGATGCCCGGAAGTGTGAGCACTGCCTGAAAAGCGGCCAGAATACCCAATGTGAAGAAGAAGTTGATAAGCAACGCCACGTTGATAACCATGCCGGGGATAGTTCCGTAAAGCAAACATGTAAAGATGAAAAGAACTATCAGTGCAATGATAAACGAAACAAATCCGTCTTGAATTGCTTCTTGTCCCAGAGAAGGCCCTAC
>JBGYGP010000206.1:0-5007 GCA_041820645.1 Proteiniphilum sp.
AAATAATGGAACTGACACCTCCCGAAGCATCGGCGTTGATCGAAATGTCGGACGAGTTGGAAGCACTCGGATTCGAATTGAGCAAGCTCGGGCAGAACACGTTTGCCGTTCAGGGAATCCCCCCCGAAATAGGAAATTCGGAGCCTGTGGCATTGATTCGCTCAATGATTGAGAAAAGCATCGAATCGGGGGCGGATGTCAAATCCGAAATTCAGGAGAAGATTGCTCTTTCGATGGCTTCCATGACTGCCATCCCTTACGGGAAACAGCTCTCCGCCGAAGAAATGCTCCTGCTGGTCAATCAACTCTTCTCCTGTCAATCCTCCAACCATACCCCCGATGGACAGACCATTATCGCCGTCATCTCCGACAACGAGTTGGAGAAAAAATACAAATAACCCCTCCGACACCGGGAGGGATTATTGCAACACAAAAAACATCAACTTATAATAAACTTAACAAAAAAAATAACAATAAGAAAAGTAGCAATTCTGGCAGCATGTATATTGAGTCTGCAAGGAGTTTCGGCGCAGGTGGTTCCCGACAGCCTCCAATCGAAACAGGTTATCACCGAACAGCCAATTCGGCAACAGCAACAAACCGTCGATGCCGAAAAAGAACGAACAGAGGCGGAGCAAAAAGCGCTGAATGAGGCGGAGAAACACCGGAAAGAACTCGAAAAAGCCGAACAAAAGCGTATTGCCGCCGAAAAAAAAGCTCAAAAAGAGCAGGAAAAGCAATACAAACGTGCGCTGAAAGCAGAAAAGGAAGCCGAAAAAAAAGCCCGTGAAACAGAGAAGAAGCTGAAAAAACAGGAAAAAGCGCAGAACGAAATCGATAAAATAACGAAAAAAGTAGAAAAGGCACAAAAGGAGTACGATAAAGAGAGTTCGAAATTCGACCGCGCTATCAATCACGGTAAACTTTCGGTTGAGGAGGAGATTAAATGGCAAAAGAAGCTGTTGAAGATGAATACCGATTTGCTCAAAGCAAAAAATGATTTGCGCAAAGCACAACTGGAACTCGAAAAATTGAGATAATCTTGCGTTTCGCATCCGATATTGGATATGATGATGTACCGGTATGCAATATGCCGGCTTTTTGGGAAAACAAAAAAGTATGCGGATGACTGATTACCGGAAGCCGACAAATAAAATCCGATTGCCGACAGCAACTGATACGAAATCGGATTGATAATTATTTCTTAACATGATAAAGATGAAGAGAACTGTTTTTTTCGTTATTGTTTTGTTTGCTTCTTTGGCAGATTCTTGCATTGATGAGGCTCCTCTTTTTACCGTTCCGCAAGCGCCGGTCAATTTCAAAATCGATTTGAGGGGTTACGATCACGATCTGAATGGAGCGCTCAGTTGCAAAACAGTGACAGAGAAAGACATAAGAACTCCTCACGATCGCGTCGGATACTCCGGATTGCTCCTTGTGAGAGACCATCAGGCTTCCGGTCTGTATGCCTACGATTTGTGTTGCCCGCATGAGGACAAAAAGGAGATTGTCGTAATCCCTTCACCGGACGGGAAAGCCGTCTGCCCTCATTGCGGAACTGTTTTCGTTACGATGTTCGGCATGGGAACGGTAGAATCGGGACCAAGTCGCGAACCGTTGCAGCGATATGGTGTAACCTCTTTGGGAAACGATGTTTTTCTGATTGGGAATCCCGTTAAATAAACCAACGGGATGCGAAAGAAAAATTATCGGTTTACAGCTCGCCAAGCTGTACCTGATGAATGGAGACGAATCCTGTAACTGTTACAAATATTCCGTTATACTGTAGCAACGGATCAAATGTGCGGAATACAGACATATTCGTAGGAGGAAAGGTATTTCGGCACATTGAGGTGCAGAGGCCGTAACGATATGGGCTCAGGTATCATTTTGAATCATTGCCGTTCGATAAAATTTTCAATATCCACTGTATATTGCCGTACTTTAAACCCTTGTCTTATCTTTTCATTATTGGGGCTGCCGGTTACGAGGTGCCGCCACGATGCGGCTGAAAAGAGAAGCGTAGCTTCGGTATTATGGAAGCACTCTCCATGTGTAGAGGAGTTATCTCCACGTGTAGAGGAAGTATCTTCATCTGTAGAGGAAGTATCTCCACGTGTAGAGGAGTTATCTCCATCTGTAGAGGAAGTATCTCCATCTGTAGAGGAGTTATCTCCACGTTACCTGAACTTATCCGCCCCTGCGATGCGGCTGAAAAACGCTTTCCCTATAAGCTGCATAGCAGCGATATTATGGTAGCGCGTTGTATCGTTTGTTCGGTTTGAGCCACATCGCTGCGCCACCTGTTTATTTTTATCGGACAGCAGTGAAAAACTATAAACAGATGAAATATTTCATCCTTATGGAACCAAAATAATATTCATCTATTTTTTTACGTCATGTTTTAAACTACTTGCGAAAAAAAACGTTATACAAAAAATTGAAAACGAAATTTCAAGATCAACACATGAAACTAAAAAATGCACTAAAACTCACAAAATCAAGTATTCTTATCTTTTTATCGGGAATACTCACCGCATCCTGTGCCAGCGTGCCTTTCACGGGGAGGCGACAACTGAATCTGGTTTCAAACGACCAGGTTATCGCCCTCAGTTTACAGCAATACCAGGATTTTATGCGCACGGCTCCGGTAGAGAGAGGCTCCGCAAACGCAGAAATGGTAAACAGAATAGGTAACAGGATGGCAAATGCCGTAACCACTTTTTACAAAAGCAACAACTACGAAGATGCGCTTCAGAATTATCAATGGGAATTTAAACTGGTAAAAGACAACAGCGTAAACGCTTTTGCAATGCCGGGAGGCAAAGTGGTTGTTTACACCGGCATTTTGTCCGTTACACAAACAGAAGAGGCTTTGGCCGTAGTTATCGGACACGAAATAGCCCACGTAATTGCTCAACACTCAGCAGAGAGGCTAAGCCAACAAATCGCGCTCCAATACGGCGGCGCCTTCGCCGGCAGTTTGCTCGGAAATTCTGCCGGAGTTCAACTCGGACAACAAGTTTTCGGGCTTGGAGCGCAGGTAGGCGTAATGATGCCCTACGCTCGCAAACAGGAGTACGAAGCCGATGAAATAGGGCTTATCATCATGGCACTGGCGGGATACAATCCGCAAGCGGCAGTTCCTTTCTGGACACGTATGGCGCAAAATTCGGGCAGCAGCACTCCCGAATTTTTGAGTACCCACCCTACCGATGCTAAACGCATTGCCAACATACAGAATATCATGCCGAAAGTTTTGCAATATTACAAAGGAAACGGCATACAAAATACAAACACAACTTCGACAATCAAAACACAGGCAAACCCCAAAACAGACACCTCCGTTGATACGAAAAATGCCAAAACTTCGCAGCAATGGCATTTCTGAAATCGATTCGAATAAAAAAACAGATTGTCAATCAACCCACATCAACTCACTCATGACGCCGTCCGAAATAAAGATGCCGTCGCGAGTGAGTTTTAAAATATCGTCTTCCATTTTCAGCAAACGGTTTTTGATAAACGGTCGCGCCATTTTTAAGCAATAGGTCTGATATTCGTTCCCGAATTTCGAACCCAATTCGATAAGATTTACCCCCCACTTTGTACGAAGGCCGGTAAGAATAAATTCATTGTATTTCTCGGAAACCGACAATACTTCAAATCTTCTATTCAAACGGTTTTCCCTGATTTTTCGTACGTATTGAGCGACCGACGAAACGTTCCATGAACGGGAATTGCCATCGTAAGAGTGCGCCGCCGGCCCGAAACCCAAATACTTCCTGTTTTGCCAGTAAGCGGTGTTGTGGCGCGAATAAAGCTGATTTTTCGCAAAATTCGAGATTTCGTAATGCTCAAATCCGGCGAGAGCCAAGGTCTCCATCAACATCGAAAACATACGGTTGCCGGTTTCGTCCGGCACGGCATCGATTTTTCCTTTTCGCAGAAGCCGGGTAAGCTTCGTTTTCTCCTCATAAATAAGATGATAAGCCGAGATGTGCTGTACACCAAGCCGGCAGGCCCGATTCAGATTTCTCCGCCACAAACGGAGAGTCTGAGAGGGCAAGCCATACATTAAATCGATGCTTATATTATCGAAACCAAGCGCTTGAGCATTGTTCACGGCATCAACCGCCTGCCGGGCGGTATGCCGTCGGTTCAACGAAACGAGCTCCGCCTCATCAAAACTCTGGATGCCGATACTCAGACGATTTACAAACAACGACCTCAACTGGCTGAGATAATTCCGCGAAAGGTCATCGGGATTCGCCTCAATGGTAATTTCGGCACCAGGTTCAATGTCATAAACAGAAAAAAGAGCCTTAAAAATTTGTTCGAAGTGAGTCGGATGGAGCTGCGAAGGAGTTCCTCCGCCAAAATAAACGGTTTCTATGACCTCTCCCTGCAATTCGGTTGCCCGTCGCTCGATTTCGAGACAAAGAGTCGCCACAAAATCATCTGCAACCGATTGATTTACCGTGCTGTAAAAATCGCAATACGAACATCGGGTTTTACAAAAAGGAATGTGCAGATAAATTCCTGCCATAACTTATTCCGTAAGCAACTTATAGGCTCGATGATATTTCAGCATGCGCGCAAAATCAAGCTCCGAAAGCCGATCGAGGCGACGAATATCCATATTATCGGTCAAATCGTTAAGTTTCACGCGCAAAGCAACGGGGTTTCTAAGTATCCGCAACAAATAATCTTCGTACGATTCGTTTTCATCGTCGTGCGTTATGGCAATCACGCCGTCAATGATTTCCGGAGAGAAGCCCTCGTTTTTCAAATCTTCAATTGTCCAATGGGTATCTTCAACCACATCGTGCAACGCCCCCACAATTTTCTCAGCTAAAGTATGCCCAGCGTAACAAACACGCATTACATGCCCGATATAAGGCTGTCCGTTCCTGTCTTCCTGTCCGTCGTGAGCCTCGATTGCAAGTTTTAAAGCCTTGGCAAATTGCTCTTCCAGAGTCATCTCCCTTTATCGATTAATTC
>JBGYGP010000207.1:0-6273 GCA_041820645.1 Proteiniphilum sp.
CCTACGGCAAACTTGGATTCGGAAACCGTCCAAATCATCCTTTCTGTAATTACCCGAATGGCAAAGGAGAAACTGGTTATCGTGGCTTCGCACGAACCTCTTTTCGGAAGAATAGCCGATAAAATACTAAGCCTCAATTGGGGTGAGCAAATGAAAGAGGATGAATAAGTTTATCCTGCAACATATTATCCAACCCTTTCGCAACCGCTGGATGCGAGGCATCCTGCTCCTATTCCTATGGACAATCGCTTTCATCGCCTTGCCCGCTCTTTCGGCATGGTTTCTGGCTACTTGTAGCATCGTTTTCATTACGGCAAATACCCTGTTTTCGTACCTTATCCCTTCGGCTATCATCCGGATGCTGGCTTTGGTGCGTACCGCTACCCGCTATTTTGAGAAAGTGCAGAATCATACTACAACGCTCAAGGTACATCAGAATCTGCGACTGAAAATTTTTGGCTCGGTTGCCAAATATCCCTATTTTCAGAAACAGTCCAACAACAATTCCAATTTTCTGGAAAACAGTATACAGGGTATCGATTTAATCAGTAATTACGTTCTTCTTTGGTTGCTTCCACTGGCGACACTCTCCGTTAGTATCATCATCTCTGCGTTGATACTCACTGCTTTTTCGCAAACTATCGCCGTGGAATTTATTATTTCTTCTGCCGTGCTATTCGTAGTCATTCCACAATGGGTTTTCCGGAAAAACAAAAAACTATATTCCGATCTGAAAACCTATCGCGAGGAAAACCAGCAGCATCTGATAGAGTCGTTCCGCGGGCGCATCGAAATATCAAAATACGGTCTGGAATCAAAAGTGATAGATATTCACAACCGGAAAAAACAGAATATAGAAAAAGCGGAGAAAAAACTCCATATCAGCTCTTTCTTTCTGCAACTGACGGCCGGATTTGGTTTGAGTGTGACAGCGGCAGTAATTCTATATCAGTCAAAAGGGTTCGGTATTTCTGTGCAAACGGTAGTCGGAGTCTTTTTCGGAATTTTGGCACAGGCGGAATTGGCGGAGATGCTTTTTTCGGGACAGTCAGAAAGAAACAGGGTCGCACAGCGGGTCGCCGATATTCAAGGTATTTTTGTTCAAGGAGCCAAATTTATTCGGGAAGAGTTTCAAAATCACGATTTAAAGTCGATGCAACTCGAAAATTGGAGTGCAACAATTCCTGAAACTACCATCTATACGAAAACAATCTCTTTGAACTTCAACAAAGGAGAATGGATAACCCTTTTCGGAGAAACCGGAAGAGGCAAAAGCACCTTTCTCAATAGTCTTTTCTATCCAGAATACCACAAAACGGGAAAATTGTTGTGGAACAACCGAGAAATTCCGCACCTGATGCCGCCCGAATGTATTTATGTTACTCAAAAGGCCTATTTACTGACCGGAACGCTTCGTGAAAATTTTCAGAACTATGCCGATGAGGAAATTGAAAAAGTTTTGGGATTGGTGGACTTAAAAAATTGGCTTGAAAATCTCCCTAACGGATTGGATACATTTTTGGGAGAAAATGGGGAAACACTGAGCGGAGGACAACGTAAAAAACTTCTCCTGGCGCAAGCCTTATTGAAAAAGCCGGAACTTCTGGTTGTGGACGAACCAACAGCCGGAATAAGCGCCGACAACGCCCTGCATATTTTCGAAACCATTCGAAACGAATTTCCGGATATCACCATTCTGATGGCAACCCACCTGAAAGAGTTCGAAAAAGTGAGTGACACTATTCTTCGGCTCTGAGAGACAATTTATTCAAAAAAAGAGTATAACTTTGCGTAAAAAATCAGGCGGCAAAATATGAATAAACAAAATCTCGCAATAAGAATACTTCTCTTGTTTATCGGAATTTTTGTAATGTCTGTCGGTGTCGCGCTTTCCATCAGGTCGAATCTGGGAGCACCCCCCGGCTCATCCGTTCCGTATGTTTCGAGCCTTATGGCTCCTTTTTTAACCGTGGGAACGGCCACAATCATGCTGAATGTTTTGTTTGTGATTTTGCAGGTAATCATTCTAAACAAAGAATTTAAGGCTTATTACCTGTTGCAAATTCCAATCGTTATCCTGCTCGGATGGTTTATCGACATCAGTTTTGCCGCTACAACCGGAATCTTGCCCGCAAGCTATTGGAAACAATGGGTATGGCTGTTGCTGAGTTGCGTTTTTATCGCTTTCGGGATATTTCTGCAAGTAAAATCAAATATTGCGTACCTTCCGGCCGAAGGCTTCACTATGGCCATCTCGAAGCGGTTCAACAAAGACTTCGGAAAAACAAAGATTCTGATAGATTCCATGATGATTGCTGTTGCAGCTATCCTTTCGTTGGTTTTTCTGGGCGGATTATTCGGAGTGAGGGAAGGTACATTGGTTTCAATCCCGATTGTCGGTTTTGTCGTCAATTTTTACAAAAAAACGTTGACTTTTATCGATAAAATAGTTTTTACAGAGGTCGAAACGAAAGTTCTTCGCGACCCTTACATGATAACCGATAATTTTGTTATCACCATCAATCGCCAGTTCGGTAGCGGCGGGCATGCCATCGGCGAGATTATCGCCAAAAAGCTGAACATTGCATTTTACGACAGCAAGCTTATCGACCTCACCGCCGAAGAGGGCGGATTTACAAAAGAATATGTAAAGAAAAACGAACAGAAGATCAGCAACAACCTCCTTTATACGCTTTACAAACAAAATTACGCCTATGTAAACGAAGCGATCCCACCGCAAGACATGCTTTTTATGATACAGACAAAAGTCATTCGCGAAATTGCCGCCAAAGAGTCATGCGTGATTGTGGGGCGCAGTGCCGATTATATCCTGAAGGGGCATCCCAATTGCTTCAATGTTTTTGTTCATGCCAACAAATCGTTCCGCATCGACCGGATTGTTTCCGACTACGGCATCGCACCCGAAGAGGCGGAAAAAGAGATGGAACGCAAAGACAGGGAGCGCATCAATTACAGCAAACACTACACGGGACACGATTGGGACGCCCTGCAGGCTTATGACCTTACCGTAGAAAGTTCGCTCTTCGGTATAGACATTACCGCAGCCATGATAATCGACGCCCGCCGCAAGGCAATCTATTTTCCGGATAGAACTAATACGGGAAATTTTTAACGTTTCGTCTCTCCGTCGGTGGGGAACTTGGATTTATCGAACAACAGCGAATTTCATTTGTTTCCTGTTTCTTTTACCTGTTTGGCTGCCAATCTTTCCGCCTTGAGGCGTTCGATTTCTTCGGGCGACATTTTGGGTTTCGGTTCGGTCGAGCCTGTATTTGCGACCGTTTTTTTGCGCATCACCAAAGTTCCGGGGAGTATCACGTTGATAAGGTGTTTGCCCATCATTCCCAATTTAACGGCTATGGCCAGCGAAGCCACCGACAATAGGAAAAAGTACCACGTGTAATGGTTTGTTTCAAAAACGAGCAATTGTCCGATGGATAATATAAGGATGATGATGCTAAAAATCATTTTTGAACGGAGCAGAGGAGTGCTCAATGTTTTAAAGCGGGCAATCCCGTCGGCAATCCCCGAAATAAATGAGAGAATCAACGTTATCGGGAAAACGAATACCGAAAAGAGAATGACCGAGTGAAAAATATCGGGATAAAAGCCGGGAAAAACAAAATTAAACACAATAAGCCCCGGTATAAGCGTAACAAATGTTTGAGAAAGGTGAATGGCTATGGGATGGATGTCCAAACCCAAAAATTTTATTCTGCCCGGAGATACTTTTTCGCGATAAGGTTCGAAAACGGTATGAGGCAATCCGCACGCCGGACAAACATCGCCTAAATCGCTCTCTTTCATTACATATCCGCATGGACGGCAACGAACTAATTTTTCTTCTTTCATAATTTTATATCTTGTCATTCGGTTTTCGGTTTTTCTTCCAACTTTTCGTCTCTTTCATCTTAAAATCAATGCAAAAATATGAATTTTTGTATTACCTCCGTTGTCCCAAACCGGAAAATAATACATCTCTTTTCTTTCGCACAAACAGCTTTTTAATGTCTCTATCCCAAAAAGACAGAAAAATTAGGATTCCGGAATCACACGTAAATCATCTTCTTGGTCATTCCGCCGTCTATCGTGAAGTTTTGTCCGGTGATAAAACCGTTTGCCGAATCGAGCAGGAACATCGCCATCTGGGCAATATCGTAGCCGTTGCCCACGCGTCCCACGGGATGTTGTTTCAAATCGGCCTCCGAGAGTTCGATTTGCTTCGCAACCGATTTTTTCTTCAACGCCGAAACATCAATCCACCCCGGGCTGATGCTGTTTACCCTCACATCGGGGGCAAGGCTCATGGCCATGGAGTGGGTGAGGGCGTAAATTCCACCTTTGCTTGCCGAGTAAGATTCCGTATTCGGCTCCGACTGAAAAGCGCGTGTAGAACACATGTTCACAATGCTTCCCTTGGATTCGGCAAGATAGGGAGCACAGTATTTCGAACAGAGGAAAGTGCCAGTAAGATTGGTGTCTATTGCTCGGTTCCACTCCTCCATTGTAAGCTCGGTCATCGGCTTAAATACTTCGTATACGGCATTGTTAACCAATCCGTAAATCGATTTGAATTTTCGGAGCGAGGCTCTTATCGAGGCCCTTACGCTCACTTCGTTGGATACGTCTGTAACAAAACAGGAACAATGTTTTTTGTCGAATATATTTTTTACCTCCTCAATGGCTTCGCCATCGATGTCAAAAATAGAAACCTGATAGCCTATTATGAGCAGGCTTTGCGAAATTACCCTGCCAATACCTTGCGCTCCGCCCGTGACAACCACATTTTTCATCAGTTTATATTGTTAGTGAAATTTAAAAAAATAACTTCTTTTTTTGCTGTTAGCGATTGGTCTTACGTGAAAAAGAACCAAGATGCTGATTCCTTATCGGCGAAAACGTTATCAGGCGTAATTCTATTGGCCGGGAGCCGCTATCGCGAAACATTTATCAGTCAACGGCAACCGATACGAAATTTGATTCATTATTTTTTCTGAACATTGTTTCGGTCGTTTTTAGATTCGGCTCGACAGACGATTTCATTTTTTCATTGTCTTTTTGACGATTCAAAAATAATAAAAAAACTTATATTTTGCTCTTTTACCGCAAACCGATGGGTAGATATGGCGTTTTTGTCTTAAATTTGTAATGCTAGGATTAGAACGGTTATAAATTAAATGATAAAAAAATATTTCCTTTTTACCGCGCTTTTTATTGTTTTAACTCTTTGGGCATTTGCATCCTCCCCCTCTCCCGCAACAGAAATCAGAGCCGTATGGCTGACTACAAATTATGGGCTCGATTGGCCGCGAAACCGGTTTTCACAAGAGATGCAAAAGCGCGAATTGATTGGTATTCTGGATAACCTGCAAAAGTATCACTTCAATACTGTTATGTTTCAGGTGAGGGCCAGAGGCGAAGCATTTTATCATTCGAAGTTCGATCCTCTCTCGTCGCTTATCGTTTCAGGCGGATACGGCAAAGCCGATTTTGACCCGCTTGCTTTTGTTATCGAAGAGGCTCACAGGCGCAGCATGGAAGTACATGCCTGGATGATTACTTACCCTTTGGGAAGCGATAAACAGGTAAGAAGTTTGGGCGGAAAATCGATTGTCCGCAAAAATCCTTCCATCGTAAGGTAATACAAAGGAGAATGGTTCCTCGATCCGGGAAAACCTCAAACCGACAATTACCTTCTCCACATTGTTGCCGAAATTGTGGATAACTACGACATCGACGGCATTCATTTCGATTATATCCGCTACCCTGACAATTCGAGACGTTTCCCCGATGCAGCCATGTATCGTCTTCACGGCAAGGGGAAATCGCTCGAGGAGTGGCGCCGGGACAATATCACCCGTTTTGTGGTGAAGGCTTACGATTTGGTGAAAAGCAAAAAACGATGGGTACAAGTAAGCAGTTCGCCTCTTGGTCGATACAGGAGTATCAACGGGTCGGGACGCGGATGGACTGCATTCGAAACGGTTTTTCAAGACGCTGCCAGTTGGTTGAAGATGGGCAAACACGACGCGCTTTATCCCATGATGTATTACAAGGATCATCTCTTTTTTCCCTATTTGGATGATTGGATGCGATACGGCAACGGACGGTTTATCGTTCCGGGACTTGGAGTGTACCAGATGATAGAGTTGAGTTGGAGCCTTCGCGATATTACCGATCAGATTGATTATTCGCGTCGGAAAGCTTCACAGGGACAGATTTTTTTTAGGACAGACAACTTGCTGTCGAATA
>JBGYGP010000208.1:0-5676 GCA_041820645.1 Proteiniphilum sp.
AGTTGGTGTATTCAAAAAGGTTGATAATGTATTCAAAAACGTCGGTGGCGTTTTTTTTGCAGACACTCGCCAGGGGGCGGAATCAAATTAGTACCGGGCTTCTAAAGCCCGTCAGTTATTCGTTGTTGTCCGGTAATCATCAAGCAATCGATTATTCGCATAAACGAGGTTTGGGTGTCAGCCTGTTTTTGCGCAGCAAAAACCGAAGGCATCGAGCACGCAGCGGGTCGGCCTCGACCTTCTTTTGCATCGAATCTCCACATCCGGCAGCTTTCACCTAGCATAAAGATAGCCTTACCGAAAAACGCCGAAAATGGTTCGTCGGACTATGGGCTTATACGCATCTTGAGCCGGTGTTCTCTCCCAACCGAATATTTCCCCAAGAGCCCTGTCTGCCCGAGTAATCTCGGTATGCAAAAAGCGCTTGGCTTCACACCAAATACCGGTTATAAAAGACTCTAAAATTACGTCCACACGTAAGCACCATCCCAAGGAGTAATCTCTTTATCGGTAAAGGATAGCTCGAATTTCATATCTAAATATTTTCTACTGCTACGCAGTTGGATTTTCAAAAGCTAAAATACAACTTTTTTTTCTACTGCGTAATCTGGGATTATGCGGGTCTTCTTCGGTTCGGGAAGCGTTATTTTGCTCTGAGTCAACATCCGATATTCATTATTGACGGGTGAATACCCGATTGCCGGAGGTTGATAACTCTATTTTCTGACCGTTGTCAGACAAAACCCGTCTTCATTTTTTTATATTGATACGTGAATGTGGCTACCGTGACCAGAAAGGCGGTAACATCAGCTACGGGGAGGCTGATGAAAACGCCGTTGAGACCGAGAAAGTGCGGCAGTATCAACAGGGAGGGAATCAGGAAAATAAGCTGGCGGGTAAGCGAGAGGAAAATCGAGATTTTTACCTGCCCGATGGATTGGAAAAAATTGCTGATAGGGATTTGCATTCCGGCCAAAGGCAAACCGATAATAATCAGCCGGAGCCCCGAAACCGACAAGTCCACAAGCTTTTCATGGGTTGTAAACATTTTGATAAAAAGGCTTGGAAACAACTCCGCAAACAGAGTTCCAACGGCGGTAATGCTTACTCCCATGACAACGGTGTATTTGAGCGCCCGAAACGCCCTGTCCATCTGCTTCGCGCCGAAGTTGTATCCCACAATGGGCTGCATTCCCATCGTAAAACCGATGATGATGAAGATAAACAAGGTGATGATGCGGTTGATGATGCCGAAAGCGCCTACGGCAAAATCGCCTCCGTATTTCATCAGCTCGATATTGATAATGGAGATTACCAAACTCGAAACCAAATTCATCAGAAACGGTGATATGCCGATAGAGAGGATGGAACCAAGCATCTTGAAGGAGAAGAGCGGCGCCTTGTTCCCGAAATTTACGAAGCTTTTTTTATCCGTAAAATGAAACAAAACCCAAATCAACCCCGATAACTGCGCCAGCACCGTAGCAAAAGCAACGCCCTTGAGTCCCCACCGAAAAACAAAAATAAAAAGCGGTGCCAAAGCAATGTTTATTGCAACCGTAAGAAACGAAGAAAGCATCGCTTTGTTGGGATAACCCGATACGCGCATCAGATTGTTGAGACCGAGAAAGACAAAGTTGATGGGAATTCCGTACAGAAATACCGACATGAAATCCCTTGCATAAGGAAGCAACGTATCCGACGCACCGAAAATCCGCAGGATGGGGTCAAGGAAAATCAGACACAAAACACCCAAAACAACCGAACTTATGGCGTTGATTACCGCCACGTGCCAAAGAATGGCACGCGCGCTCGCTTCGTCTTTTTGTCCCAACCGGATGGAAGTAAGCGTAGCCCCTCCTACCCCGATAAGAGTGGAAAAAGCCGCGAGAATATTCATTACAGGAAACGTTACGGCCATCCCCGAAAGCGCCAAAGCCCCGATGCCATGCCCTATAAAGATGCTATCGACAATGTTGTAAACGGAGGTAATGATGTTCCCCATGATTGCCGGAAGCGAATATTGAAAAAGAAGTTTTTTGATGTCGCCGTATCCCAAAAGATGCGGGTCGTTCGAGTTGTCCCGGCGACGGTTTTTGAATAAGTTCATAAATAATTCGGCGACAAAGAGACGAAAAACAGGCTAAACCGAATACCGCTTTGTCTGTTCATCACATCCTTTTCTCCCGGCCGATGCTGCAACCTGTACACCCGCCGCAGCGATCGGATTTTTTCTTTACGAAAAAAAAACGATAAACGGCGCGAAGCACAAAACTCACGGCAACAATCCCGATGAGAACGACAACAATTAATTGAAAATCCATTTGCAGCTAAAACAAAATTGTATCAGGAAAAGTTTATAATTTCAAAGCATTTCCGACTTGGAAAGCCAAAAGCGCCACAACCCACGCCAGCGCCGTAGAGTAAAAGATACTGAAAAGCGCCCACCTCCACGAATGCGACTCCTCCCTGATGGCGGCAATCGTAGCGATGCAGGGAAAATAGATAAGCACAAAAAGCAGAAACCCGATTACCACCGGCAGGGTAAACACCCGGGAACCGTCGGGGTAGGTTTCCGAGAGCAGCCTCGCTTGCAACGATTGCTGATCTTCGCCGTCGCCCGTGTAAAGCACGCCCATGGTGCTGATAACAATCTCTTTGGCCGCCATTCCCGAAATCAAACTTACCGAAATCTTCCAGTCGAATCCCAGAGGGCGCATCACCGGCTCGATAAACTTGCCTATTCTACCGATATACGAATCTTCCTGACGTGCGCTGTTGCGTGCATGTTCCATTTCGGTAATCAGGCGCTCCTTCTCCGCCTGCGGCAAGGTGCGATCTTCTTCTATCCGATCGATTTGCGCGTCAAATTGAGCATCGCGCGATTTATCCTGCGGAAAATATTCCAAAAACCAGATAAGGATAGAGGCTACCATGATGATTCCGCCCATCTTCTGCAAATAATGTTTGGTACGCTCCCACATGTGGATAACAACCGATTTGAACGTCGGCATGCGATACGGCGGAAGCTCCATCACAAAAGGTGTATCCTCTTTCTCGAAGAAAAACCGGCGGAGTAGCAATGCCGTAACAACGGCCACCACAATGCCCGTCATATACAATCCCAGCATCACCAGACTGCCGTTTGACGGGAAAAAAGCGCTCACAAAAAGGATGTAAACCGGCAATCGGGCGCTGCACGACATAAACGGAACAATAAGCATCGTAATCATGCGACTGCTACGGCTTTCGATGGTGCGCACCGACATTACTGCGGGTACATTGCATCCAAACCCCATGATGAGCGGAATAAACGACTTCCCGTGCAGCCCTATTTTGTGCATCAGTTTATCCATGATGAAGGCGGCGCGCGCCATGTACCCCGAATCCTCCATAAAAGCGATAAAAGCGTAGAGGATTACGATGTTGGGAAGAAACACGATTACGCCGCCTACGCCGCCGATGATGCCGTCCACTATCAGGTCTTTGAGCGCGCCTTCTCCCATGTTGTTTCTTATGAGATTCCCCAACGCGTTCACTCCTCCTTCGATCCATTCCATGGGATAAGCTCCGAGTCGGAAGGTGGCTTCAAACATAATCCAAAGGAAAATGAAGAAAAGCGGCAACCCCACGTATTTATTGGTGAGAATGGCATCAAGCATCGTGGTGTTTTCATCCTTGTCGATTTTAGGACTCAACGTCTCTTTCAAGGCACCCGCAATAAATCCGTATCGCGCGTTGGTAAATGCCGATTCGGGGTCTTCTTTGAGCAGCCGTTCGATATAGCGCCGTTCTTTATCCCTGTGTGCAAAAATGTTTGTCTGTTGGGGCAACAACGTGAAAGCCTTTTCGATGTCTTTATCTCCTTCGAGGAGTTTGATGGCGCAATAGCGTTTCGGAAAAGGGCTTTCGATGTTCCATACGGGGGTGAGTTCACGCTCCATGATGTCGATGGATTTTTCCAAAACACGCCCGTAGGGAATTTTTACATCGGTCGTTCTCCGTGCCGGTGACTCGTGAAGCGCGATCACGCTTTCGAGCAGCCTGTCAATGCCCTTGCCTTTCTTCCCCACCGTCGGAATCATGGGCACGTCGAGCATCTTCGACAGATGTTGGTAGTCGAAATGGCGGCCGCTTTTTTCCACTTCGTCAAACATGTTGATGGCTATCGCCATGGGAGTTTCCAACTCAATCAGTTCGGTAGTGAGATAGAGGTTTCGTTCCAATGCCGATGCGGCAACTACGTTGATGACCACATCGGGTTTTTCCTCCAGAATGTATTTGCGCACGTACAGCTCTTCGGGCGAGTAAGCCGAGAGGGAGTAGGTTCCGGGTAAATCGATCAGTTTGAAAGTATATCCGCCGTGTTTGAAAACACCCTCTTTGGAGTTTACGGTAACACCGCTATAATTGGCAACTCGCTCGTGCGACCCCGATGCAAGGTTGAAAATAGATGTTTTTCCAGCGTTGGGATTGCCCACCAAGGCCACGTGAATAGTTTTTCCGTTGTTGCCGTTGCGGAGGGGCAACGAAACGGCAACGGTTTCTTTTCCGGCAATTTCGTCAAACGCCGTTCCGGTATCCGAAAATTGAAAGTTGTTGGTAGCCGCATCTTCTTTCAGTTTGGAGATTTCGATCAGCACAGCTTCGCTGCGGCGCAAAGACACCTCGTAGTCCATGATGCCGTACTTGATAGGGTCTTTGAGCGGAGCATTGAGAATCGATTTTACTTCCTTCCCACGCACGAAACCCATTTCCAGAAGCCTTTTACGAAAAGCTCCCGAACCGTTTACCTTGACAATGTATGCCTTATCTCCTGTGGGTAATTCTGAAAGTCGCATAAAAATGCCTATGCTTTTTATTTCGAGATGCAAAGAAACATATTTTCCTCTTAAAAAACCAGAAAAACCTCTTTTTTATTTATACCGGTTTTAAATAGTCGCACATCAAACGGTTCAGAGCTGTTTTCAAATTATACAACGAGTATAAAGTCATTTTTTCTTCTTATATTTGCACTATTCTGAAAATACGAAATCAATTAAAAAAAATAAAAAACTATGGCAACAAAACCATTCCATTATCAGGAGCCGTTTCCAATGTCAAAAGACACAACGGAGTATTATCTGTTAACCAAAGAACATGTTTCGGTTTCCGAATTTGAAGGAAAAGAGATTCTGAAAATAGAACCCGAAGCCCTTACCCTTCTGGCACAACATGCTTTCAGGGATGTGGAGTTTTTATTACGCCCCGAACATCAAGAGCAAGTAGCAGCCATTCTCTGCGACCCCGATGCTAGCGACAACGACCGGTTTGTGGCTCTTACTTTCTTGCGCAATGCCGAAATCGCCGCCAAAGGGGTTCTTCCCTTTTGCCAGGATACCGGCACGGCTATCATCATGGGGAAAAAAGGGCAACAGGTATGGACGGACGGAAACGACGAAGAAAATCTCTCGAAAGGTGTTTATAACACGTTTGTGAACGAAAATCTGCGTTATTCGCAAAACGCAGCACTCAATATGTACGACGAGGTGAATACCGGTTGCAATCTGCCTGCGCAAATAGATTTGTATGCAGTCAAGGGAGACGAATACAAGTTTTTGTGTATTGCCAAAGGCGGCGGTTCAGCCAATAAAACCTACCTCTATCAGGAAACGAAAGCGCTGCTCACTCCCGAAA
>JBGYGP010000209.1:0-12648 GCA_041820645.1 Proteiniphilum sp.
ATTAGCTCTTTATCAATCGGTTGTATGATTTCTTCCATCTCCTGTGTATGACTTTTTTATTTATTTTGAGGCAAGGCATAAACGATCTCTTTTATCTCTTGCGCCCATTCTTTGTGGGTTTTGGACTTATCGAGAGATTTTCGGGAGATGGGCTTTCCAAAAGTGATTTTAAACGTTTGGTTTTTGTTTTTAAACATCTCCCCCGGCAAATAAATCAGTTCGATATTGAATTTCAAACCCAAAGACTTTCTGATGTTCGCAAAGTTATAAAAGAAATTTGAGTTTTTAGCATCAAAATAGACGGGAATAATATCTCTTTCGAATTCGATGGCTTTCGCAACGAAACTTTTCATCCACTCCAAATCGCAGATTCTTCCGTTGGTTTTGCGCGAGCAGAGCCCGGCAGGGAAGGTGATGATTTGATTGTCGGAATCATAGGCTTCGTTGATACTTTCCGTCGATTTTTTCGCTTGCGGGCCGTATTTGTTGATGGGGACAAAAATAGATTGCAGGTTTTTGATATTCAGCAGCACGTCGTTTACGAGGTATTTGATTTTTCCGTGATATTTTTCGCCCAAAAATGCCGACAGGCAAATCCCGTCGAGGCCACCCAACGGATGGTTCGAGGCAAATACAAAACGTCCTTCGGCAGGGATATTTTCTTCGCCGCAAATTTCGAGCTTCAGATTGAATTCGTTATCAACCAACGCCCGCATAAATTCCACACCATCCTTTTCCCTGTTTCTGCGAATGATGTCGTTGAGCTCTTCCTGACGGATAACGCGCTCCAGATATCGAATCGCGAATTTGGGAATTTTACGGTAATTGCTTTTTGTCTTAACCTTTAGTACGTTGTCTATGTCGATCTGAAAATCTTGTTGCTGAGACATTATTATATAGGATTATACAGGTGTTGGGAATTTCCCGGCAAAATTAGAAAAAAATCGACAACCCGATTCGGTTTATCTGCATTATTTTGTTGTGTACGTGTCCACAACGAAACAGAAAAATTCTCTCCCGAAAGGATTGATAACTTGTTGAAAACTTTTTATGGGGAAAAGTGGGGGAAAGTGGAATATTTTTGTAACTTTACGGCGAATTTATAAAACAAAGAAAACTAAGGTGTTGCAATTCTTGGGAAATATCGAAGCAAAGGTCGATTCAAAAGGCAGGGTGTTTATTCCTTCGGTCTTTAGGAAACGCCTGCAAAGTGCCGACGAAAGTTTTCTGGCGCTTCGCAAGGATATTTTTCAGGATTGCCTGGTGCTTTATCCCGGAACGGTTTGGGAGGCGGAAATACAAGCCTTGCGCAGCCGTCTGAATAAATGGAACAGCGAGCAGCAGCAGGTATTTCGGCAGTTTGTGCTCGATGCCGAAAGGCTCGATATGGACGCCAACGGCCGTGTTTTGATCCCTAAGCGGTATATGCAGATGGTCGGTATTGAGGGCGATATCCGTTTTCTCGGTGTGGACAATGCCATCGAGATTTGGGCGAAAGAGCGCCTCGAACAGCCGTTGGTCGCCCCCGAAGAGTTTTCTGCTAAACTGCAGAGATTGATGGGATGATTTCGATATGTATCCGATAACGCATAACTCATGACAGAAATGTATCATACGCCGGCTCTGCTTCAAGAGAGCATCGACGGGTTAAATATTCGCCCCGGAGGTGTTTATGTGGACGTAACTTTTGGCGGGGGCGGTCATTCGCGAGAGATTTTAAGCCGGCTGGGTGCCGGAGGCAGGCTGCTCTCCTTTGACCAAGACGAAGATGCGGCACAAAACCGGATTGAAGACGAACGGTTTGTGTTTGTGAGGAGCAATTTCCGTTTTCTTAAAAATTTTCTCCGTTACCACAACGTTTCGGAGGTAGATGGAATTCTTGCCGATCTGGGTGTCTCTTCGCATCATTTCGACGACTCTTCGAGAGGTTTCTCATTTCGTATGCCGGGGGATTTGGATATGCGGATGAACCGGCAAATCTCAAAAACTGCGGCCAACGTGCTCAATGAGTATTCGATAGAAAAACTTTCGGATATTTTTTTCTTTTACGGCGAACTTAAAAATGCCCGCAAGATAGCCCTTGCGGTAACCGATTTTCGCCAATCCTCACCCATCGCAACGATTTCCGACTTTCTGCAAGTCATCCGCCCGTTTATTCCCAAAGAAAAAGAGAATAAAATTCTGGCGCAAGCCTTTCAGGCGCTTCGCATTGAAGTGAACGACGAGATGGAGGCGTTGAAGGAGTTGCTTCTGCAAGGATTGCAGGTGTTGAAGCCGGGAGGCCGATTCGGCGTGATTTCGTACCATTCGCTCGAAGACCGGTTGGTGAAGAATTTTTTTAAATCGGGTAATTTCGAGTGAGAAATCAGGAAAGATTTCTTCGGAAATGTTGAAACCCCGTTTCAACCGGTCAATCGAAAAGTAATAATTCCCTCGGAAGAGGAACAGAAAAATAATCCGCGCTCGCGCAGCGCCAAACTTCGCATAGCGGAAAAAGTGGGATGAAGAGAAACGTAAACAATATTCGAAAGTCTTTTGTCCATGTTTTTGGAGGAAGCCTTCTTACCGACGGTTTTTTGGTGAAAAATCTTCGGTTTATCATTGTGGTGGTTCTTATCATCATCGTGTTTATCAGTCACCGTTACACGGTGCTGCGCAAAATGTCGGAAGCCGAGCGCCTGCAGATAGAACTTAAAGACGTCAAATTCGAATCGATTACGATTTCGTCGGAGCTTACCGAGGCAAGCCAGCGGGGACATATCGAAAAGATGATAGAACAGGCGGGATTGGATCTGCATCCGGCCAACGAGCCTGTTTACACGATTCGGAAAAAATAAAAAAACAAGAGAATAAATAAATGTGATTTGTAAATCGATTCGCTATGTATTGTACGACTCTTTCATAATAAGCGTTTGGCAGATAACGGAGGTTGAAGAGCAGAATAGAAAAATATGGGTATTTTAAATAAATTGTTAGGAAAGAAAAAAGAGACATCAAATGAAGGTAAATTGATTTTATCTATGCCAATGTTCAAAGGAGATAAGGCATATTCATTAGATGCTGTGATACAGGATTTGAAATCGTATTGGGGGCTTGCTGTTGATAATGTAGAAGGAGATGACAGTACTACTACATTTGCAGTCAACGGAGAATTGGCCGCAATTGCATTGATACCTGCCCCAATTCCCGCTGAAGAAATTGAGTCTATGTTTGAATATTCATATTTATGGAGAGATGCAGAAAAAGAAACAAAAGAACATACACAACATGCAATAGTAACTCTTTTGTCGAGCAAGAATGTTACGGTAGAGCGATATTCAATTTTGACAAAAATAAATGCCTCTATTCTGAAAACTTCTGAAACGGCAATCGGAGTTTATCAAGGAGCACAGACACTTTTACTTTCGAAAAATCTTTATATTGATTTTGCCGATTTCTTACGGGAAGAACAATTGCCCATTCAGCTTTGGGTGTATATAGGAATATTCAACGGTGAGGTAAAAAGCAGTATTTACACTTACGGAATGAAAGAATTTGGGAAATCTGAGATAGAGATAATAGATGCTCCCATGAATGGTGAAGAACTATACGAATTCTTACTTTCCATATTGGCTTATGTTTTAGAGTATGATGTAACACTAAAAGATGGTGAAACAATCGGATTTACGGAAGAACAAAAAATTAAAATCACAGAATCAAAAGCGATATATTTAGACGGCAAATCACTGAAATTAGAATTGTAGCCTGTAAGAAAAGTTGCCTTTATGGCATGAATATAGCAAACAAATACTACAACAATGGCAAAGAATAACCCGAAGAAAAATGACAACTCGCTTGCTCGCTACGGTCTGGTAGTGGTGCTTTTGTTGTTGTTTGCCGTTGGGATTGTCGTCTCCGCCGGAAAAATTATTTTTACGTCCGAAGGGAAAAAATGGAGAGAGGTAGGCGAAAAAGAGACGGTTATCAAAGACCGTATTGTTTTGCCCAAACGGGGAAATATCTATGCCGACGACGGCCGTC
Organism: Proteiniphilum sp.; assembly: GCA_041820645.1. Lineage (GTDB taxonomy): Bacteria > Bacteroidota > Bacteroidia > Bacteroidales > Dysgonomonadaceae > JBGYGP01. Next base: position 4,021 of record JBGYGP010000209.1, read on the forward strand.
TGTTTGCCACCAGCGAACCTCTTTACGGCATCTACATGGATTTTTGGGCTGAAGGGATGAAAAAAGATACCTTGACAAAATACGTGGATGCCCTTTCAAAACAATTGTCGAAGAAGTTTCCCGACAGAACGGCTGCGCAATATAAAAACATCATACTGGGAGGGTGGAAAATGCGCGAAAAAGAGGAGCGCCAAATCAAGGAGAACCAAGCAAGAAGACGCGACAAAAAGGTGCCATTGCGTTCACGTTACATGCGCATCATTCGCCCCGATATATCCTATGTCGATTTAAAAGAGATTCGAACTTACCCTTTCTTCAATCAGCGTTCCAACCGAAGCGGCTTGATTGCCGAAGAGAAAAATGCCCGGAAAAAGCCGTTCGGGAACTTGGCCAACCGCACCGTGGGGAACGTTTATAAAGATTTGGAAAAAGGTGGAGCCAGCGGTCTTGAGTTGAAATACGATTCACTTCTGGCCGGGGTAAACGGTGTAAAAAACAGACAGAAGATTCAGGGGAAATGGATCGATATTGTGGAAATACCGGCTCAAGACGGTTATGACATTGTAACAACGATAAATCCCGATATTCAGGATATTGCCGAACGCGCGTTGCGCGATAAACTGATCGAAACCGAAGCCGAGTCGGGAACGGCAATCGTCATGGAGGTAGAAACCGGAGAAATCAAAGCAATCTCGAATCTTGACAGAATGACAAGCGGCAATTATGCCGAAGGCAATCCCAATGCTTTTTCGTATATGAACGAGCCGGGTTCGACATTTAAAACAGTAACCGTGATGGTGGCGCTCGACGATGGCGTAATTACGCCTGCCGATTCGTTTCATGTGGGGAACGGATTGTATCAATATAACGGAAAATGGGTGAGAGATCATTATTGGCGTCAAGGTAGAGACAGGGGGTACCTTACCGTAGCAGAGGGGATGGAAATTTCTTCGAACGTGGTGATGAGCAAGATTGTACTCAAAGGCTATGGCGATAATCCGCAAAAATACGTGGACGGAATCGATAGAATCGGGCTCCGGAAAAAACTCACATGGGATGTTCCCCTGAACGGTATCGAAGGTACATCTTCCGTTCGCGATGCTAACGACAAACGCAACTATTGGTCGAAAACCACCTTGCCTTGGATGTCGTTCGGATACGAATCCAAAATACCTCCGATATACATGTTGATGTTTTACAACGGGATTGCCAATAACGGAAAGATGATAAAGCCGTTTATCGCCAAATCTTTTGTGAAAGACGGAAAAGAGGTGGAACGATTTAAAGCGGAGGTAGTTAATCCTCAAATGTGTAAAGTGGCCACGTTGGCGCAAATTCAAGAGATGTTGGTCAATGTGGTGGAGCATGGAACGGGAAAAGCAGTGGATTCGGACTATTTTCAGATAGCGGGAAAAACGGGGACAGCCATGATTGCAAGCGGAGGCTCTTACAGCAGCTATTATGTGTCGTTTTGCGGTTATTTCCCAGCCGATAAACCCCAATACACTTGTTTTGTGGGTATTCGCAAGCCGAAAGGAAATCCTTCGGGAGGCTTGCAATCCGGCGCCGTGTTTAAAAAAATTGCCGAACAAACTTTCTACCGGAACAAAAAACTTTCGGTGGAACAGGTAAAAATAGATTCGACACTTGCAAAGGTGCCGGCGATTAAAAACGGGAATCGGGAGAATAACCGTTTGCTTTTGGATATGTTGAATCTCAAAGGTTCAACTTCGGGAACTTCCGATTGGGTGCAGATGAAATCGGACTCGCTCGGATATCGTGCACAAAACTTGGTTTTGAATCCAAACTCGGTCCCCGATGTCATCGGAATGGGAGCGCGAGATGCAGTCTATCTGCTCGAAAAATCGGGATTGAGAGTCAGTCTTACCGGAGCCGGCAAGGTGGTATCCCAATCTTTTAGCGCCGGACAGAAAATAGTAAAAGGAGCCACTATCAGAATTACATTGCAATAAAAAATATTTCGGAAAATGAAACTTAGCCAACTCATTGAAAAGTGTAACGTAGCCGCAATCAATGGCAACGATTCCGTAACGGTTGAAAACATTACCGCCGACTCGCGTCAGGTGCAAAAAGGCTCGCTGTTTGTTGCCGTAGAAGGCATCAATACCGATGGACACGACTATATCGGGAAAGCCATCGAACAGGGAGCTATCGCGATTGTGTACGACAAACCGATGATTGAAGAATATTTTTCGAGAGTTACCTACGTTCGTGTTGAAAATTCGCATGAGGCTTTGGCTGAAATTGCCGCCGCATGGTTTGGATATCCTTCCGGAGAATTGAGATTGGTAGGCGTAACCGGAACAAACGGCAAAACCACTGTTGCCTCCCTTCTGTATCAGATGTTCCGCAAGCTCGGATATGGAGCCGGATTGCTTTCAACGGTAGCCAATTTCGTAAACGAGGAGTCGTATCCTACCACGCATACCACACTTGACCCGATTACCCTCAACTCGTTTCTCCGGAAAATGGTAGATGCCGGTTGTGAATACGCTTTTATGGAAGTAAGTTCGCATGCCGTGCATCAAAAAAGGATACACGCTTTGAAATTCGAAGGCGGAGTTTTTACCAATCTGACGCAAGACCATCTTGATTACCACAAGAACATGTTGGAATATCGAAATGCGAAAAAAGCATTTTTCGATTTTTTGCAGGCAGATGCTTTTGCACTTACCAACACCGACGACAAAAACGGACAGATAATGCTTCAAAATACAAAAGCGAGAAAATACAGCTATTCGGTAAAAGGAATGACCGATTTCAAAGGGAAAATTTTTGAAAAACATTTCGATGGAACCGAAATTGAAATCAACGGTCGTTCACTGATCGTGCAGTTTGTAGGCGCTTTCAATGTTTACAATTTGCTGGCGGTTTATGGAGCAACCGTTCTTCTGGGACAAAACGAAGAGGAAGTTCTTCGAATTCTCTCAACGCTGAAGCCCGTTGCAGGGCGTTTTCAAACCATTCGTTCGGACAAAGGTGTTACCGCCATTGTGGACTATGCCCATACGCCCGATGCGCTTACCAATGTGCTGAATGCCATCCACGAAGTGCTCGGACAAAAAGGACGCATCATCACGGTAGTGGGTTGCGGTGGAAACCGCGACAGAACAAAACGTCCCATCATGGCGCGCGAAGCTGTGAAATTGAGCGACCACGTAATTCTTACTTCCGATAATCCGCGCTTTGAAGAACCACAGGACATCATCAACGATATGATTGCCGGATTGAACGACGAGCAACGGCGCGCAACACTCTCTGTCGTTGATAGGCGCGAAGCGATTAAAACGGCATGTGCGCTTGCGGTGTCGGGAGATATAGTTCTTGTTGCCGGAAAAGGACATGAGGATTATCAGGAAATAAAAGGGGTGAAGCATCATTTCGACGACAAAGAAGAGGTAGAGAAAATATTTGAAATTTAAAGTCATCAGCCTAAGACAAAACATAACAATATGTTATACTATCTTTTTCAATATTTAGACAAATTAGATATTCCCGGTGCAGGAATGTTTCAGTTCGTAACGTTTCGAGCTGCAATGGCGGCTTTGATATCGCTGTTGTTCGGTATCTTCGTAGGACGAAAAATTATCGACCGTTTGCAGCGCAAACAAATTGGGGAAACTATTCGTAACCTCGATTTGGAGGGACAGTACAGTAAACGTGGAACTCCCACGATGGGAGGTGTCATCATTATTCTGTCGATATTGGTGTCTATCTTGTTGGTCGGGAAGTTGGATAATGTTTATGTGGTTTTGATGATAATCAGCACTGTTTGGTTGGGAGCGCTTGGCTTTACCGACGATTATCTCAAAGTATTCAAAAAAGACAAAGATGGATTAAAAGGTAAATTTAAGGTTATCGCTCAAGTGGGGTTAGGACTTATTGTGGGCGTAACTATGTATCTGAGTACCGACGTTGTAGCGCGCGAAAATACCGAAATACGCGTAAATAACGTCATCGAAGAGGTTTATTATCAAAAAGAAGACGTAAAAACCACCAAAACCACCATCCCGTTTGTGAAAAACAACAATTTCGATTACCGGTCGCTTGTTTCGTGGATGGGCGATTTTGCCGATACGGCCGTGTGGGTAGTTTTTGTCGTTGTGGTTATTCTCATCGTTACAGCCGTTTCAAACAGCGCCAACCTTACCGATGGGTTAGACGGTCTGGCTTCCGGTTCGTCTGCCGTTATCGGTGTGGCACTGGGTATTTTGGCATATGTGTCGGGGCGTGTCGATTTTGCGTCGTATCTCAACATCATGTATATCCCCGGCAGCGACGAACTGATGGTTTTTGCGGCCGCATTCGTAGGTGCTACGGTGGGCTTCTTATGGTACAACGCTTATCCGGCACAAGTTTTTATGGGAGACACGGGCAGTCTGACGCTCGGCGGCCTTATCGGGGTATTTGCCGTGCTCATTCACAAAGAGCTGCTGTTGCCTATTTTGTGTGGCGTGTTTTTTGTGGAAGCGCTGTCGGTAATTCTTCAAGTAGTGTATTTTAAATATACGAAAAGAAAGAGAGGTATCGGTAAAAGGATTTTCAAAATGACACCGTTGCACCATCATTTCCAGAAATCCGGTGATGCGGGTATCGATGCTATCATCCAGCGCCCCATTATTCCCATTACCGAACCCAAAATAGTTTCCCGCTTCTGGCTTATCGGGATGATTTTGGCGGTAATAGCCGTGGCAACACTGAAAATGAGATAAGAAACAATGTATGATGACGGGAATCTGGTTTGATTTTAATAACGCCAGAATAGATGGGAAAATGAAAACGGATAACATCATTGCAGAAAAAAGAAAATATTTGCAATCAGAATTATAAGATTGTATCAACATTGGCAACAGAAAAATAAAGGCGCTATTGAAATTTTGTTTTGTCAGTTATTGCGATGCGGTACAAGTGTTGATGCAAACGTACACGAAGTCGTAAGAGCACAAAGCAAAAAAGATTTTGAATCGAAATTGAACATGTATCAAAGGAAGCAAGCGAAATAGATTTCTTGCTCGAAATATTTACGGAAACAGGCTATCTAACAAAAGACGAATATGAAAGTATTGATGGCGATATAAAGCTTGTCACCGCTATTTTAATGCTTCCAAGAAGGGAAAATAACAATCAAATTAATTGTGCATTATGCATTATGAATTAGTAATATTAGGCGGCGGCGAAAGCGGGGTAGGATCGGCTATTCTGGCCAAAAAGAAAGGAATTTCCGTATTTCTTTCCGATAACGGAATATTGCAAAACGAACACCGGCAAACGCTTGTCGATTATAAAATCGATTTTGAGGAAGGCGGACATTCGGAAGAAAAAATAGTATCTGCGGGTGAAGTGGTAAAAAGCCCCGGAATACCCGATACCGTACCGCTAATGCAGAAAATCCTCGCCAAAGGCATTTCCGTAATTTCCGAAATAGAATTTGCCGGACGATATACCGATGCAAAAATGATTTGCATTACCGGAAGCAACGGCAAAACCACTGTTACCAGCCTCATCTATCACATCCTGAAAACAGCGGGACTGAATGTGGGATTGGGCGGAAACATCGGGAAGAGTTTCGCGCGGCAGGTTGCCGAAGAAGAATTCGATTATTATGTATTGGAATTAAGCAGTTTTCAACTCGAAGGAGTGTACGATTTTAAAGCCGATATTGCCGTATTACTCAACATCACGCCTGACCATCTCGATAGGTACAATCACAACATGCAAGACTACGTGGATGCTAAAATGCGCATTGTCCGCAATCAAAAAATGGACGATGCATTGATTTATTGGATTGATGATCCCGTAGTTACCAAAGAAATAGAGAAACTGAAACCCGAAAGCAGCTTGTACTCCTTTACCGAAAAGAACAATCTGGCAGCAACGGCTTATACCGAAAAGGATAAGATGTACATCAAAACCGGAAATTCGGTATTCGACATGCAACTCGAATTGCTTGCGCTGGAAGGCAGGCACAACCTATACAACTCCATGGCGTCGGGTATCGTTGCCAAACTACTCGATATTTCGAACGAAAATATCCGATTGGCCTTATCCGATTTTCAAGGTGTTCCGCATCGGCTCGAGAAAGTGGCTTCCGTACGAGGTATTCGGTTTATCAACGACAGCAAGGCCACCAATGTAAATTCCTGCTGGTACGCCCTGCAAAGCATGCGTTCGAAAGTGGTGCTGATTTTGGGCGGAACCGATAAAGGAAACGATTATACCGAAATTGAAGAATTGGTAAAACAAAAGGTACACTCCTTGGTCTTTCTGGGCAAAGACAATTCCAAACTGCACGCTTTTTTCGACGGAAAAGTTGCCAATATCGCGGAAGCCGTCTCAATGAAAGAAGCGGTGGAGAAAGCTTACCGGATGGCCGCCAAAGGCGAAACCGTGTTGTTGTCACCTTGCTGTGCGAGTTTCGATCTGTTTAAAAACTACGAAGATCGTGGCAACCAGTTTAAGAAATACGTAAGGGAATTATAATTGTTTCAAAAAAAACTTATGGAAAATATTAACGCAACGAACAGCATTCGGGAAAATGCGTCCGATTCCGGATTTTTTGCCAAGATTTTTCGGGGAGACAAAGTCGTATGGGCTATTTTTATGGCGTTGTGCGTGATTTCCATCATCGAAATTTTCAGTGCCACGAGCACCATTGTTTATCGTCAGCAAAATCAGTGGGGGCCTATCTTGCGCCACGTTGTGTTTCTGATAGGCGGTGTGGGGGTTATTTTGTTTATTCACAACATACCTTATCGCTATTTTGCCTATCTGATTTTTGTATTGCTCATCTCCATTGTATTGTTGCTGCTCACCCCCGTGATTGGCACGACCGTCAATGGTGCGGAGCGTTGGATCTCCATCTTCGGATTTACCATTCAACCTTCCGAAATTGCCAAAATCTCGCTGATGGGAACTATTGCTCTTCTGTTGGCCAAACAAAACGGCATGAACGACGGCTTACTTTTCAAATGGATGATAGGACTTATGGTTGTCGTGTGCGGCATTATTGCGATGGATAACCTTTCTACCGCGGCTTTGCTGTTTGTGGTTTGTTTTTTGCTGATGTTTATCGGAAACGTAAAGCTTTCACGGCTTCTTAAACTTGCCGGTACGATGGTTGCGGCGCTTCTGTTGTTTGTATTCTTGTTGAAAATAATCCCTTCCGAATGGACGGAAAAAGGAGCTTTGAGCCGCGTGGGGACATGGCAAAACCGTATTGCCGAATTCGGCAGCCACAAAGAAGAATCCGAAGAGGCCTACTTTACCATTACCGATGATAATTATCAAGTGGCGCACGCCAAAATAGCCATTGCCAACGGCGGTGTTTTCGGCGTTTTCCCGGGCAACAGTTCGGAACGCGATTTCTTGCCGCAGGCCTATTCCGATTTTATTTACGCCATTATCATTGAGGAGATGGGATTTGTTGGCGGAATTGTTGTGTTGTTCCTTTACATTTTTCTGTTGATGCGGGCAGGCATTATTGCTCGAGGAATTACCAAGCCCTTTCCGCGACTTTTGGTGATGGGATCTGCGTTATTGCTTTGTTTTCAGGCATTTATAAATATGGCGGTAGCCGTAAACCTGATACCCGTTACGGGACAACCGTTACCGTTGATTAGCCGTGGAGGAACCTCCACGCTGATTACCTGTGCCTATTTCGGCATCATTCTGAGTGCCGACCGCTTTGCGATGCGAAAAACCGATACAAAAAAAGGTAGAGACGAAAGTTCCGAATCGAAATCACCGGAGAAGGTTACTGATAAACTCGAAGAAAAAATAGAATTTGAAGTAGTAACTGTTTGATGTGGCCGATGTATGATTTTTCATGGTAATGTTTGTGTGTGCCGAAACGGTTATCGTGGCTTATAATATTCAATACAAAAAACGATAAAGATAAAAAATCATCATTCGTAAAACTCAAAATAGTTTCTAAATTTGTGCAATGAAAAAAAGCAATTGTTTCTTATAAAAAAATTATCAACAAACGAAATGAAGTCAAAAACCATTCTTCCGTTTATTTTCCTTGTTCTTGTGTTTATCTTGCAATCGTGTGGTATAGGTATTAGTCGTTTTGTAAAGAATGCCCCCCGATTGGGGATGACAAAACAGGCATTTATTGATGCCTACGGAGTTCCTCTTCGCCAGAATATATTCTACGACGAAAACAGCAGTTATTGCGAAGAATTGATTTATAGAGAGCTAATTAATAATTCAGGCGAAGAAAGGGCTATTAACAGCATTTTTCTTTTTCGTGACGGAAAATTGGACAGCCAATTTCAGGAAGACGACAGGGAATACCAACATAAACTCGAACGTCTTCGCGAACAGCAACTTATCAAAGATCGTATCGAAACCGAGAAAGAACGGATAGCTGTTGAAAAGGAACGGATAGAAAAGGAAAAGAAAGAAAAAAAAGAATAGAATCATTCTCAAACTCCAAAATAAGTTAATATGGCCAATTCGCATTTCGCATCTCCTGACACGCGGCCTCTGAAATTTATTGTCAGTGGCGGAGGTACCGGCGGGCACATTTTCCCTGCTATCTCCATTGCCAACGCTCTCAAAGAACGTTGGGAGGATGCCGAAATCCTTTTCGTAGGAGCTGAA
>JBGYGP010000210.1:0-5676 GCA_041820645.1 Proteiniphilum sp.
AAGGCAACAATGCCGCAATCGAAGCAACCTACCTGCTCGCCGCCGGAAACCTCTACACGGTAAAATACACCGTACACCCGTCGGGAATCGTAAAAGTAAACGCAGAATTTCATTCCACCGATATGGAAGCAGCCCAAATAGAAGCATCCGAAGCCACGCTCACGGCAACAGCATCGCCCGAAGCCGCCGCAGCCCGCAAAGCCTCATCGGAGCTCGTCGTACCCCGCATCGGCATGCGATTCCGCCTGCCGGCATCGATGAACAACATAGAATACTTCGGACGCGGACCCAACGAAAACTACACCGACCGCAACGCCGGATCACCCATAGCCCACTACAAAACCACCGCCGAAGCAATGTACGTCCCCTACGTCCGGCCGCAAGAAAACGGACACCGCACCGACACCCGATGGCTCTCCCTATCGGACAAAAAAGAAGGATTGCTGATCGTTGCCCACGAAACCGTCGGATTCAACGCCTTGCGCAACGCCGTCGAAGACTTCGACGCGGAAGACGCAACGCAACGCCCTTACCAGTGGAACAATTTCAGCAGCGAAGAGAAAGAGGCTCGCAACGACAACCACGCACGCAACCGCCTCCCCCGCCATACACACATCAACGACATCGTCCCCCGCGACTTCGTGGAGGTTTGCATCGACATGCGCCAGCAGGGAGTAGCCGGATACAACAGCTGGGGCGACCGACCGCTGCCCGAACACAGCATCCCCGCCAACAGAAACTACAAGTGGGGATTCACACTCACCCCCGTAAAGAACGATGCGGAAACACAGAAAAAAGCGCTCCTAAAATACTGAGGAAGCTCATCGAATGCGCGGTGCGGTTTCAGACCGCACCGCCCATTCCTGCAAATAAAAAAAACCGAACGCCCCCGCACGAAAATACCCCCTACCTCCCCCACCTCCATGCAGGACGCATCCAATACATCCCTTCCCGGAAACCATCATCCCCATTGAAACAATATGCCTGCCGCCACCGCCACACCGTGCGCCTCTCATAGTTTAAACCGATGAGTTATAATTTAATCCAATATCGTTTTTTATTGATATACCGATTTAATATCTTTGTGCCCAAATAAAAAATTTTCAACAACATTCGGACATTTACAACCAAAACCTATTCATCTCACCCGGAAGTGAGACGTGGATTTTTATCAAAACAAAACATAAACATGATTAGATTTACAGAATTGATGCGCCGTTCGGCAGAACCGGCCATCCTATTCGCTTTGGTGTTGAGTCTGTTTTCTCAACCCCTGTCAGCGCAACAGCAAACCAATGACGGAAAAGCAGCGATGCCCGAAACAAAGAGTACTCTTTGCTGCAACAAAATGCGTGGAAATTATTGGTATCTGGGAGGAGAATTTTTTTCTCCGTTCTTCTTCGGCGATCTCTATTCCGTTACCCCCGACAAAACCTCTTTCGGATTCGGAGGGCAGCTCAAAGTGGGATATCAGTTCTCCCCCGTATTCGCCCTCGAACTCAACGGCGGATACGGACAAAACTCGGCCTTTCCCCTCGCATACCAATACGATTATATGCTCGGAATAAGAGATGCCTACACCTACTACCCCTATACCATGATAGACGGAGTAACCTACACGACCGTAAAAGATCTGTTCGGAGAGCAGGGCACGCATACCCTCTCGGCCTCTCTCGAAGGCATCGGCTTCGATAAGATTCAAAGCAACATCCGCCTTTTTCAATCCTCCCTCAACGCCGTTTTCAACCTCAACAGGCTCTTCTCTCTCTCCGCCGTGCAAGGAGAACAGCCGCTCGTTTTGCTACTCAAGCCGGGACTCTATCTGAGCCGCTTCGAATCGACCATCGTAAACAAATCCAACGGACAAAGGGTCGCACCGAAAGTAAACAGAAACCTTACTCTGGGAGCGGGCGGCGACCTCACGCTCAGGTATAACGCCTCCCAAAACTGGGCTTTCGAACTCACAAACCGATTCATTTGGGAACGCGACAGAGCCATAGACGGCGTCTTGTCGGCCAAACGCGCTTACGACGATTATGTGTGGCAACCGGCCGTTTCGGTCGTTTACAAGTTTGCCCGCAAAGCAAAACAGACGGAGCCCGCAATACCCGTTGTGCCGCCCACACCGATAGAACAGCCCCGCAAAATCGCGGAGATGCCGGAATTCAAAGTCTCTTATCCGAAGGCCGACACGCAAGTCGTACCGAAACAAAGAACGCATGTCGCCGCCATCTCCCTGACCTATCCCCTCAACAAAACCTATGTGGACCCGGGACTCGCAAACAACGAAGCGGAGCTTGCACGCATCCACAACGAGTTGCAACAATACATCAGCAACCCCGACGTTACGGTCAGCCGAATCGTCATCGAAGGATTCGCATCCCCCGAAGGTTCCCTGCAAAACAACCTCAGGCTGGCAGAAGGACGCGCAGCATCGCTTACCGAGTACGTGCGCAAGAGAGCGGAACTGCCGGCATCGCTCTTCTCGCTTGGAAAAACCGAAGAAAACTGGAAAGGACTTCAGGAGGCGATAGAGAAAAGCAATCTGGCAAACAAACCGGAAATATTGAACATCCTTTCCGAGCCGAATACCGAAGTACGCAAAGAGGCGATGAAAAAACTCCCCAACTACCGCGAGCTCCTCGACGAGCTATATCCTTCTCTTCGTTTGAGCAAATATACGGGAGAATACCGGATACGCGGCTTCAACCCCCTCGAAGCCAAAGAACGCATCAAAAACAACCCCGAATCGCTGAATGCCGAAGAGATATACGCCGTGGCACTGCTCGCCCCCGAAGGGTCGCAGGAGTTCCAAGAGACCCTTCGGCTGCTCCATTCCCTCTATCCCGCAAGCGACATCGCCCTGCTTACAAAAGGCATAGAAGCCATACAGGCGAAAAAATACGAAGAAGCCGCGCTCCGGATGGAACAGATTCGCAACAAAACCGCCAACGTATATAACGCCCTGGCCGTAGCATACATCCACACAAACGACATCGAACAGGCCTTGAAATACCTTGCCCTATCCGAAAGAGAAGATGCCGACGCACGGAGCAACCTGGAGAAATTGAATAACTACTTGTCCGAACTGAAAAAATAATTCACTAAAAAAGATACAGACATGAAATCTAAAAAAATACATATCTACCTCTTATCGCTCCTGACGATAGCGGCAACAGTATCCGCTTGCTACAAAGAGGACGCCAACGAGCTTTACAGCCGGCAGTACATCATGGCGGAAAGCATCAAAGGCATCAACGACAAAATAAATAAAGTAAACGATGAGATAGGCAATCTGCGCAGCCTCATCACGGCATTGGAGAACGAAGAACCGGTTTCTTCGCTCACCTACGACATTGTAAACAACGACACGGTCGGCGCCACAATAACCATCGGCTCAAAAGAGCTGTACATCCCCTTCGGAAAAGACGGCGAAAACGGAAAAGACGGCATCGACGGACAAGACGGTGTCAACGGACAGGATGGCGTCACGCCCACCGTCAGCATAGATGCCGTAACGGGAAATTGGGTTATCAACGGTGTCGATACGCAGGTTTCCGCAACAGGAAAAGACGGCAAAACACCGGTGATAAGCGCAAAACAAGACCCGGACAATACTGCCGACCAGAATTTCTACTGGACCATCTCTCTTGACGGAAGCGCACCGGTCTTCATGCTCGACGCCAACGGAAACAAAATCAGGGCAAACGGCGAAAACGGCGCAACGGGTGAGAAAGGAGAACAGGGCGAGAAAGGAGAACAGGGCGAAAAGGGAGACAAAGGAGACCCCGGCATCGATAGCCCCATCAAAAACATCACCGTGAACTCCGACAATTCGGTTACCATTTACACAGACCTCCCGATAGGCAATGTAACGATTCCGATGTTGAGCCAGATTAAATTTGTGATAAAACCCGAACAGGCCCTTATCGGAGGTGTCGACGCTGCCGACAGATACAACGAAACCACCCACTCGCTCCTGTTTTCCGATATCGACGAATCCATCGAATTTCCTTTCGAAAAAGCCGACGAGCTTCTGGAAGTAAACGCTTCCATTCCTCGCGGATGGTCATACGAGATAGACCAGGTGCAAAAGAAAATCGTCATAAAATCCCCAAAAAACGGATGGAACAACGAAACCCCACACGAGGTAGAAGCAGTTTTCTTTGCACGCAACGCCAACGGCGACACCTACTCGCGCAACCTGAATTTAAAGCTTGCAGCAAAGATATTTATCAATCATTTCCTGAACGACGACATGAGTGTCCCCATTTACAGACCATCCACGAACTACAACGAAATCGGTTTTGCCACAAACAAGAAAACAGTACATGTCTCGCTGTGGCACCAACTCTCAAATCAAGGAGCCTGGACACTGCATGCCGCATCTCCCTACTCCTATCAGAGCCAGGTAATCGCCGACGCAGAAGAGATGAAAACGAAGTTCAAAAGCGAGGTTTATCGCAGTTTCGACAAACCGGAATCGATGGATGAACAAAACTACTCCGTCGTGGACATGATCTATGACCCCGATTATGTTACGCGCGCCTCGTTGGGCGATGCAAACGTCCCGAGCAACAACGTGCTGATAAACTCGAGAACCACAAACGGAACCATGCCCAATTCCGTCTATCAGGAACCGGTGCCATGGGACACCTACCTCTCGTACAACCCGCTGGCTACAGGCATAAACTCCGACCGTTTCACCGTCCGCCTCAGGAGAGCGACTCAACGAATCGAAGTGTATATGAACAATCCGAAGAAGTTCTTGCAGCTTCCGGCGGGAGAAACATTCGACATATCGAAACTTACATTGAAAACCCCAACCGCCTCCGGGATGAGAAACTATTCGGGGTTTTATGTAAACAACCAACTCGCATTCACCAAAGTGGACGATACCAGCATCAATCCCGACGGACAAAAGAGCATGAGTTACGATGCCGGTGAAGATATGCTTCGTGCTTCATTCTCCACTTTTCTCTCTACCTCCACGGTATATTATGCCGTTTTGTTCGAATATACCCGTCAGGACGGAACCGTAATCAGAAGAAGGTTCAGCCGGCAGGGCAACCACTCTTTCGCCGGTTCCATCGGCGGTTCCATACTCTCCTTCAGGTATAACATATTCGACAGCAACGTTCAGGCCTGGCATACATTCTCTCTGTACACTCCGGGAGCGGGAACGCGTACCGGCGGCGTCAGCGAATCCAACTCCTCTTCCGACAGCACCTCGGGCATCCGTCCTCCGAGAACGGATGAAATGTGGTAACGGAAAACCGTTTACGAGTTCGTTGCAACCGTAACCCCCCAGAAAAAAGAACCCGAAGTTACGCAGATGTAATTTCGGGTTCTTTTTTCATAACACCCGATTGCAAAAATTTTCCGCAAGATGAAACCCGATATTCGGCGTCAGAATGTTAAATTTTTTATTTTTTCCGGATATTCATGCAACGTTTCCGCTTTTTTTCATCTATTGTAATAAAAGCCATCGAAAATTAAAAAAACAAATCGGATGCAGTATGAAACGAGCAGATAAACCGCCTACGCCCCGGCGCATGACACGATGCGGGTTTCATACGGCTTTTGCATAGAAAACTAAAACAGTATCGTATGAAAACAGCAAGAACTCTTTTTCTGCTTTGCATGCTTGTATGTTGGCTGCAAAGCGCGCATGCC
>JBGYGP010000211.1:0-4498 GCA_041820645.1 Proteiniphilum sp.
ATTGGGGCAAAAAAACCGAAAAGCATTTCGATGTAAACTATGTTATAGGTCGAAAAAAAATGAACTTAATGGATTATCGATTTGTTGTAATAACGAGGAGAATGTATTCGAAAATTTTAAAAAAACATGGAAAATGAAAAAAACTATTTTACTCGTCGTAGCACTGCTAATTGCTTCAACAAATTTATTTTTTTTAAACGGGGCTGTTCTCGCAAAAAATCCACAAAAAAGGGAAATAGGACAAGAATTGAAAACGTTATACGATTTTAAGGTAAAAGACATCGACGGAAACGAGTTCGACATGGCTCAACTCAAAGGTAAAAAGGTAATGATTGTAAATGTGGCTTCCAAATGCGGATTAACACCACAATACAAACAACTGCAAGAGCTTTACGAAGAATACGGGCAAAAGGGATTTACAATCATCGGATTTCCGGCAAACAATTTTAGAGAACAAGAGCCTGGAACCAACAAAGAAATAAAAGAATTTTGCAGTTTAAACTACGGTGTAACCTTTCCGATAATGGATAAGATAAGCGTTTCGGGAAAAGACATGGCTCCTATTTACCAATGGCTTACTCAAAAATCGCAAAACGGGAAGATAGAACAGGAAGTAACATGGAATTTTCAAAAGTTCTTGATCGACGAGAACGGAATTCTTTTTGACGTTGTAATGCCGAGGGAAAGTCCCAAAAGTGAAAAAATAATCAATTGGTTGAAAGTCGATTAGTGCATAATACGATATACAAGTTCTTTCATTAGATCTCCCTGCGTAGCAGAAACGTTGTCAAAGCCCTTTAACTTGGCGTCATAGGTTCTCAAATCGGAGATGATATTCAATACTTTGTTGGCATTGTAATTTCGCAAGCCAACCATATAATCGCGAGCAAAAAACGATGATTTCAAATTTAAGGCAGTCATGACGTTTTGCTCGCTTTTTTGTGGCAACCAGAAACATTCCAATAAGTTATTGAAATAGTTGAACAATACGGCCAGCGTAAAAAAGATCGGATTATCTTTAGGATTTTTATCGAAATAATCCACAATTTTGTTGGCTTTCTCAAAGTCCTTTTCCACAATGGCTTTCTGAAGTTCGAAGTTGTTGTACTCTTTGCTTACACCGATATTCTTTTCTATCAAGTCGGCATTAATCGTACGGGATTCCCGGGACATGGAGATCTCCAATTTTTCGAGTTGCGTAGCCAATCTACTCAAGTCGTTCCCCACAAAATCGACAATCATTTGGGCCGATTTAGCATCAATCTTAATCCCTTTCTCCGAAAAATAACTGTTTATAAAAGGTATAACCTGATTTTCATACAATTTTTTCGATTCGAAAACCACTCCTCCATTTTTCTCAATGTTTTTTACCAACGATTTCCGTTTATCTACACTTCCATGTTTATAACCTATAACCAATATCGTAGATTTCATCGGATTTTTGAAATAACTGTCCAGTTCTTCAAACTTGTCAAGACTTTGTGCTTCTTTGAGTAAAATCAATTGATAATCCGACATCATCGGATACCTTCGCGCTGCAGCGATAATATTCTTTACATCGGAATCCACGCCATAAAAAATCTGGAAATTAAAATCTTTTTCGGTTTCGGACAGCACCTTATCTTGCAGTAAATCCGAAAGGATATCTATAAAATAGGACTCTTCCCCCATCAAAAGATAGATGGGCGCGAAATTGCGTTTCTGAATATCTTTCCTGATGGAATCAAAAGTTACCGTTGCAGTCATAAAGGAATAAATGTTTACAAATCAAATCGAAGATGTTTTACGGTAGAGCCATTGTTAATAAGCGTAGTAAGTGATTTTATACCAATCATCACATGTTCTTCCACAAAATTATCGTTAATGTGTTTGTCGCTCTTTTCGGTTTTTACACCGGACGAAATCATCGGTTGGTCTGAAATAAGCAACAAAGCTCCTGTTGGAATATGGTTTGCAAAACCGCAAGTAAAAAGAGTGGCCGTTTCCATATCCACGCCCATCACGCGAATTTTACGAAGGTATTTCTTGAAATTATCGTCATACTCCCAAACCCTCCGATTAGTAGTGTAAACAGTGCCTGTCCAATAATCGCGGCCAAAATCCCGGACATTCGAAGATACCGCCCGGAGCAAGCTAAAAGCCGGCAACGAAGGTACTTCGGGCGGGAAATAGTCATTTGAAGTACCCTCACCTCTGATGGCGGCAATTGGTAAAATGTAATCACCAAGATCATTCTGGGGTTTCAAACCGCCGCATTTGCCCAAAAACAAAACGGCCTTGGGAGATACGGCACTCAACAAATCCATGATTGTTGCGGCATTGGCGCTCCCCATCCCGAAATTGATAATGGTTATCCCATTGGCAGATGAACTGGACATATTGGCATCCAACCCCTTGATGGATGTTTGAAAATGGGCTGCAAAAATTTCGATATATTTTTGAAAATTAGTCAATAAAATATAGTCGGTAAATTCTTCAAGCGGACGTTTGGTGTATCTGGGCAGCCAATTTCTTACAATCTCTTGTTTGGTTCTCATATTTATTTTACTTTTGCGGTTAGAAACTCCAGCAAACAAAGATAATATATGTACGCGTTAAATTTGCCGATTTTCGATGCAAAAATCCGAAAAAACAGCTCATCTTTCGAGATTTTTGACCCAATCAGGCAAAAATATGTTGTGCTTACTCCCGAAGAATGGGTTCGGCAAAATTTTGTAAATTACCTGATTACCCAAAAAAAATACCCTCGTTCGTTGATTGCCAACGAAATCTCCGTGAAACTTAATTCGCTCAATAAACGTTGTGATACCGTAGTGTACAACAATCGTCTGCAACCTCTCGCCATTTGCGAATACAAAAGCCCTTCGGTAAATATATCCCAAGCTGTCTTCGATCAGATAGTCAGATACAACATTGTATTAAAAGTAAAATACCTTATTGTTTCAAATGGGCTTGTACACTATTGTTGCCGAATGAATTACGAAGATTTTTCGGTTGAATACCTTACGGATATTCCGGATTACAATATACTAAACGAAACAACCGATAAAATAATCGGATGATTGAGTTTTTCTCAATCATCCGATTTCTGTTGCAAAAAAGAATTATTTAAAACTTAAATCCCACCGTTACGATACCTTTAAGAGAAGTGCTTTTCAATTCAAAGGGAGATGAATCAATAACCAATTGCTTTCTCTCGTCACCATCATAAACGTATAATTTAGGGAACGGGTAAAGTTCGTTTTTTTGGTTTTTATACACTATTGCCAAATCGGCATAAAAATTCCTATTGAACCGATATCCAAATCCTCCGGTAAAATAGTTAGCATCTCCTTCCATAACGTACATCGTATTAGACCCCGATACCGCAGCATCCCCTGCCTCTTTGAAATCGGACTTGTACGGATTTTGCATCCACGCATATCCCAATCGTCCGTACAATGCCGGTGTAAAGCGATATTCCATACCCAATCTCACAGTCGAAGCCGATCGGAAATCCTTCTTAATGTAACTGTTACTTTCATCGTAAATATTCTTATTGGCATTGTCGTTCGAAACTTTCAACCTCATCGAATTGTAATTTACCGCTTCATAATCGCCACTCAGGATAAATTTGTTTCCCAAAACCACAGCCGAACTCAATGTCAATTTAGCGGGAGTAACCATATCGTAATAATTGGTAAAACGCGCCGAGTAAGTTCTTGCCGGTTCATATTTACTATCGGTAACATAAGCTCTCACATTGTCGGTCATAGCCGCATCATACATTTCCGTAAAGGTGTAGTAGGTTGGCGTTTGGTAGGAGAACCCAAGTCTGATGGCATGAACGGGGCGGTAGATAATTCCGATTTTGGCTCCCACTCCTGCTCCCGTTGTCGTAATGTTGTTGGTCATTGTATAATCTCCCTCTTGGAACCTATCGGCATAAGAGGTTGATAAATCGTTATAAATACTGGATGCAGATAACGTAAAACCAAGGCTCAATACATCATAGATAGTGGTGCCTATTGTAAAATCGTAGCTATCTATTGAACCCCTCTCCTCATAATTCAGCCTATTCGAAACACTACTTCCTCTTGTATTCAACGGAGTGTATCGTTGAGGATTTGTATTATCTACCGGGTTGATAAGCCATGAATTGTAAGCTAACACAGACAGCCAGGGTTGTGACAAAAACGGATCAGGGAGATTATCACCCATCTTTAGTTTATTCGGATCTACCTTATAACTTCTATCGGCGATGTAATCGATTAGTGAATTGGCCGGTGAACCGGCGGCATCAATTTTGTTGCTGAATGATTTATTTTTGCTGTAATTGAATCCGAAGTTGATCATCGGCATAACCTCATTACGAAGCGGAAAATATCCCACAAACCCCAGGTTATGCATATCGAAATCGTTTTTTGAACGGCTTAAACTTCCAACCGTAGATTTCTGGTTGGAGAATCCGAATGTTCCAACGATTTCGGAACTGCGGTAAATACCGATACCGGCCGGA
>JBGYGP010000212.1:0-6414 GCA_041820645.1 Proteiniphilum sp.
AACGAATAAAGAGCGGGAGATGGACAAATGTCGAATATCATACTCTTTTGGATTTGCAAGCAAAATTACAAAAATCATCGTGATTTTCCATAATTTCGGAGTAAAATGAGCACTCCACTTCACAAAATGTTTTGCGCATTTTGCGCAAAACATTTTGCAGAATAAGTAAAAAACTATATCTTTGCCGAAAAACATTGTTATGAATCCATTTCTAACGAATAATTATATAGGTCCTGAGTATTTTTGCGACCGAGATTCCGAAACCGAAAGATTACTCAACAATGTGTACAACCAGAGCAATACAACACTGTTTTCGCAGCGGAGAATGGGTAAGACCGCGTTGGTGAAGCACCTGTTTTACCAACTCGAAAGGGAACAAAAAGTTATCCCTTTGTATCTTGATATATTCTCTACATCCGATTTAAAGGGTTTCTCCGATGCCCTTTCGACTGCTATCTACACAATGTTTCCCATTCAAAAGTCCATCGGGAAAAAGTTTTGGGAACACATCAAACTCTTACGTCCCGTAATCAGAATGAACGAATTGAGTGGTGCACCCGAACTTTCACTTGATATTTCAAAGCCGGAACACATCGAAAAGAGCATCCCTCAATTGCTTTCGTTTCTCGACAATCAGAAAAAAAACGTACTTATCGCCATTGATGAGTTTCAACAAATTTTGACTTATCCCGAAAATAATGTTGAGGCATTGTTGCGAACTTCCATCCAAAACCTAACCAATGTACATTTTATTTTCTTCGGTAGCAATCGGAAACTGATGACGGAAATTTTCAACAACGGTAAACGTCCGTTTTACGCGAGTACGAAATTTATGAATCTGGGAAAAATTCCGGAGGAGGCTTACAGTCATTTTATTCGAAAAACTTTTGAAAGTCATAATTTTGTGCTGGATGAAAATATTCCCGAATTGATTTTGAAAACAACAAAACGACATACCTATTACACACAACGACTTTGCCATGAGATTTTCTCAGGTAGAACCAAGAAGGTTACCGAAAAGGTTGTTTTACAAGCTCTTTTTGAAATTTTGTCGCAAAACGAATCCATCTATTATCAGTATCGCAATTTACTAACCAAACCGCAATGGGCATTGTTACGAGCTGTTGCACGCGAAACATGTATCGAAAAGCCTTTTAGGCAGGACTTTTTACGGAAATATGCACTTGGCTCCACTTCGACGGTCAAACGCAGTTTGCAATCGCTTATCGAAAAAGATTTTGTCTATCACAACATTTCTGTTGAGACGCCTTATTACGAAGTACAGGACAAGTTCTTGATGCTCTGGCTTCAAAATAATTAATCTAAATAGTTTTATGACCAATTACCGCCTTACATTGGCTTCCAACTCTTCTCGCCGGAAGGAATTGCTTTCGGGCATCAATGTGGAGTACACGATAAAAGCGCTACCCGATATTGACGAATCGTATCCTTGTATGCTGCCTCAGGATGAGGTGGCCGAGTTTCTTGCACGCAAAAAAGCGGAGGCCTATCTTCCAGAAATAGGCAGCGACGAATTGTTGATTACCGCCGACACGATAGTGCTTTTGAACGGAGAAATACTCGGGAAGCCTACCGATAAAACTGAGGCCAAACAGATGTTGCGTAAGCTGTCAGGACAGAGACACTGCGTTATTACGGGAGTTTGTCTCACTGCATGTCGAAAGCAAAAGAGTTTCTCCGATACGACCTTTGTTACTTTCAGAGAACTGTCGGATGAAGAAATCGATTATTATGTGGAAAAATACCATCCGCTCGATAAAGCTGGTGCTTACGGCATACAAGAATGGATTGGTTACGTGGCTGTTCAACATATTGAAGGTTCGTACTTCAATGTGATGGGCTTGCCGATTTACAGGGTGTATCAGGAGTTGGTTTCAGGATTTGGCTTGAAAAACAAAGGAATTCTTGACGCATAGCTATACGAGTATTTCGGATGTTTTGCCGACCTTTATATATGGCAATATCGGTGAATTCGTAGCCCATAACGAAAAAAAATCTATCTTTGTGATTCATAAATTAAAATCGAAAATAGTACAATGCTTACAGTAGAAAAAATCGGAGGAACTTCCATGTCGCAATTCGGAGAGGTGTTGCAAAATATAATCAAGGGGAACCGGAAAAATGATGAACTTTATAACCGGATTTTTATTGTTTCGGCTTACAACAATGTAACTAATTGGTTGCTAGAACACAAGAAAACGGGCGAACCCGGTATCTACAATAAATTTCTGAATGGTGAAGATTACAGTAGTGCGCTTGATGCATTTTGTCAACGTCTGTTGTTAATTAACGATGGATTTGCCGACATCGGATTGGATTTGCAGGAGGCGCGTGATTTTATCCGTTTCCGTATCGACCAGTCGAAAACCTTGCTTTATAGTTTAAGTAAGGTATTGGCATCGGGATACGTGAATCCTACCGATATTCATTTGGCTGCACGTGAAATTTTGGCATCCATCGGCGAAGCTCATTCGGGATGGAATTCGGTAAATATTCTGAATAACAATGGGATAAATGCCAGATTTGTGGATCTCTGTGGCTTCAACGACAACGAACCCCTCACCATCGACGAACGAATCCATAAAGAGTTTGAAGGAATCGACTTCGGTAATGTAATCTGTATTGCAACAGGTTATACCAAAGGAACCGAAGGCATTATGCGGGCTTTTGACCGCGGCTATTCGGAGGTTACTTTCAGCAAAATCGCGGTTGAGGTAAAAGCCGATGAGGCGATTATCCACAAAGAATACCATCTGTCGAGTGCCGACCCTAAAATTGTAGGAGTTGAAAACAGTATTCCGGTGGGACATACCAACTACATCATTGCCGA
Source organism: Proteiniphilum sp. (assembly GCA_041820645.1). Lineage (GTDB taxonomy): Bacteria > Bacteroidota > Bacteroidia > Bacteroidales > Dysgonomonadaceae > JBGYGP01. The sequence goes on from JBGYGP010000212.1 coordinate 2,852, forward strand.
TCAGCTGGCCGACATCGGCATGGAGGCAATTCACCCCAAGGCTGCCAAGCCGTTGGAGTTGGCCGGAATCAATATCCGCATTAAGAATACGTTTGAACCCGAACACCCTGGCACGTTGATCTCGAGAGACTATATTTCTCCGGAACCGCGTGTGGAAATTGTATCGGGTTCACGCAAAGTAATCGCCATCGAGGTGCATGATCCCATGATGGTGGGAGAAGTGGGATATGATGCCCGTATCATGCAATATTTTCAGCAACACAATGTGAGTTATATTCTTAAATCTACGAATGCCAACTCAATTACAATGGTCGTTTGGGATGATGAGAATGCCAAAGTGTTGATTTCTGCCTTATCGAAAGTTGTTTACAGAGTTACTTCGATGCCTGCGGCGATGGTATGCGCGATGGGAACCAATATTGCCATGCCCGGATTTCTGTATCGCGCATCGAAAGCTTTTTTTGAAAATGGAATTAATGTAGAGAGTATCGCCCTGTCACTCATGCAGGTGAATATACAGTTTGTCATCAAACGAGAAGAATATGAAAAGGCCGTTATTGTCTTAAATAGGGAATTGTGCAATTAAAAATCCCGGATCCATAGTCGTTTTTAATTGAAATTTTCTTCATCAAATTCGCATTAAATAAAGTTAAACTCCTTTATAAAATGAGGGAGTTTTATTTTTTATGCTTTACTTTGTATTTCAAAGTACTTTTAAGATGGAATATAAAGACGCTTTACAGGCAGTAAAAGAGATTAAAGTGATGATGGAAAAAACGTCCAAATTCCTGTCATTTAGTGGAATATCGATTGTCTTGACGGGATTGTACGCTCTGACAGGTGCATACTTTGCCCATCGGATAATAAGTCCGGTTGTATTTTCCTCTCATCGTTTCGATGTTTCAGGCGAAAATTCGATTTCCACTCTGCTGTTGCTTGCCTGTGCTGTTTTTATAGCAGCATTGGTTACGGTGTTGCTATTTTCGTTTCGTAAAGCTGTTAAAAACGGAATTCCGTTTTTTAATAAATTGACGTACCGCACATTCCTCAATTTTTTCATTCCGCTGTTGACGGGAGGATTGTTTTGCATTGCGCTTATGGCAAACGGATATTATGGCGTGATTGCTCCGGTAATGCTTCTTTTTTATGGATTATCGTTGATAAACGTTTCGAAATTTACTTATAGCAACACTTTTTGGCTGGGTTTGTGTGAATTGGTATTAGGTATTGTTTCGGCTTTCTTTCCAGGTTTCGGATTGTGGTTTTGGGCAATCGGGTTTGGCATGCTGCACATTTTCTACGGCATCTGTTTTTATTTTTTCATCGAAAGAAGAGAGAAACAGGTGTGAAGGAATTTCTCGAAGATATCAACAAGGCTTTCGAAAGCAAAATCCGACTGGGGATTATGTCTGCCCTTATGGTAAACGATGAAGTAGATTTTAATTCTTTAAAGGAGATGCTCGGCTTGACCGACGGTAATTTGGCGAGCCACGTACGTGCGTTGGAGAATATGGATTATATCGTCATCAAAAAGCAATTTGTGGGGCGAAAGCCCAAGACTACTTTCGCAAAAACATCCAAAGGCAAAAAGGCTTTTCAGGAACATCTTCAGGCTTTGGAAGCGTTTCTTGAAAAGAATCGATGAGAGGAGTTTTCTTTGTTTATCTTTTTCGAATTTTTGTCGGTAAATGAAATAACAACCTATTTTTTATCAAACATTTTATGGAAACAGAAGTAAAACAATTTTCCAATCGGAATTTTTTCGAACACCACAGTGTTGCTGTTAAAACAATTGTAGTGGGTATTTTAGTCTTGCTGTTGCTTATTCCGCTCGGTATGGTACAATCGTTGATTCGTGAACGACAAAACACGAGGCGCGACGCCGTAACTGATATTACCGCCAAATGGGGAGGCGAACAAACAATTGCCGGACCGTGTCTTGTAATTCCGTATTGGGAAACTGTTGTCGAAGACAGAAAACAATTTGTAAGGGAGTACAGCCTGTTGTTGTTGCCCGAAACCTTGATCGTAAACGGAGAAACTTCGGTGGAGAAACGAAAACGCAGTATTTACGATGCTTCGGTTTATACTTCCGAGATTGTGCTTTCGGGGGAGTTTGAGATGGGTACACTCGAAAAAATCGGCTTGCAGCGTTCTCAGATTAGATGGGACAGGATAGGAGTAATCATGGGGCTTTCCGATTTGAAAGGCATCAAAGAGAAAGTGATATTTGAAGCAAATGGAAAAAAGATTGATTTTGAATCGGGGCTTCCTGTGGAAAATCTGGCTAAAGGCTCCGCATCAAATTTTGTGACGAGTTCGAACAAAGATTATGCATCGTATGATTATGCCGGAAGCACTTATGAACTTTTTGCCGTAGGGCTCAATGGGAAACTTGATGCTCTGCAATTGGATGCGTCGTTGAGCGGAGGAAAGCTCCCTTTTAATATCGCTTTGAAGATGAATGGTTCCCAAGGCTTGTATATTGTTCCTACAGGCCGGATAACAACCGCACATCTGGAATCGAATTGGGCTACTCCCAGCTTTGACGGAAATTTTCTGCCGGAGAGCAGAGATATTTCGAACAGAGGCTTTACAGCCAACTGGAAAGTGCTCGACCTGAACCGCAGCTACGGTCAGGTAATACGCTCCGATGACCAAAATACCATAGACCAGATGGCTGTTTCGCGTTTTGGCGTGCGGTTTATTCAAGCCGTTGACCAATATCAGCAAAATATGCGTAGTGTGAAATATGCGGTACTCATCATCTTGCTTACCTTTGTTGTGGTATTTTTCATCGAGTTGATTAAGAAAAAAACGGTAAATCCGTTTCAATACCTCTTGGTCGGGCTTGCGTTGGTGTTGTTTTATACGCTGTTGCTGTCGATGTCGGAAGTATGGGGATTTAATTTGGCGTATTTTGTTGCTGCGGTTATGACTACCTTATTGATTAACCTGCACATGATGAGCATTTTTAAGAGCCGAAAGCAAGGGCTTCTGATAGGGGTGTTGCTTACTTTCCTGTATGTGTTTATCTTTGTATTGATACAAATGGGAAGTTACGCTTTGTTGATAGGCAGTTTGGTTTTGTTTGCCATTTTGGCCGTGATTATGTATTTTTCGAAAAAAATCAAGTTTTAAGAAATAGAATATATAATCCGGAATAAAAAAACCGAAAACAAACATCCTCTTGTTTTTCGGTTTTTTTGTGCGGCTGAAGGGACTCGAACCCCCACGCCTCTCGGCACCAGATCCTAAGTCTGGCGCGGCTACCAATTACGCCACAGCCGCAAAAGCGAATGCAAAGATAGACTATTTTTCTCAAAAAAAACATCAAAGTTTAAATTAATTTTCGTTTAAGAATCGATAGCGTAGATTCAAGTATTAAATGCAACATTATTTTGTAAAGATGCGAAAAATAATTTTTTCGAGGTCTTTTGTTAATAACCTGAGTTCTGTTTAAGCAGCATCCGATTATCTCATTGAAATTAGGCACAGAGCCTTTATCCGTCAAAAGCGTTTGACGGACTTATAGGAAAAAACGAAAAAAAACAGATTTAGAA
>JBGYGP010000213.1:0-4824 GCA_041820645.1 Proteiniphilum sp.
GATTACGCCGGTGTGGTTACCGGACTGGCATGGACGGCCGTAGGAGGTGAAATTCTGTTTATAGAAACATCGCTCAGCCGTAGCAAAAGTCCCAAACTAACACTCACGGGAAATTTGGGCGATGTGATGAAAGAATCGGCACTTCTGGCATTAGAATATGTCCGCTCTCATGCCGATGAGTTGGATATAAATCCCGATATTTTCGACCATTGGAACACGCACATTCATGTGCCGGAAGGAGCCATCCCAAAAGACGGGCCTTCGGCCGGAATTACGATGGTGACATCCATCGCATCGGCACTCACACAGCGTAAAGTGAAAGTCAATCTGGCGATGACGGGAGAAATTACGCTGCGGGGAAAGGTGCTGCCGGTTGGCGGCATTCGCGAAAAGATATTGGCCGCAAAACGCGCCGGAATTCACGAAGTAATTTTGAGCAAAGAAAACCGGAAACACATTGCCGAAATAAATCCGGAGTATGTCGAGGGACTTCATTTTTATTTTGTCGAAAACATCAAAGAAGTTTTGGATATCGCGCTTCTGAAAGAAAAGGTGGAAAATCCGAAAGATTTTTCGATTACAGCCGGCAAGTAGTTTGATACGTTTGGGGTTCGGTGTTTGGTGTTTTCGGAGTCCGCACTTGTTTACATCTCCGACAGTTTGACGAAGAAATAGATGAGGTACACAAACAAAAAAACGACGCCTTGCCAACGTTTGACGCGAGAATCCATTTTCATAAAGATCCACAGCAGAATGCTTACTCCCAGAACAAACAGGCTATCTATGATATTGATTTGCGTTGTTTCAATCGGATGAATAAGTCCGGCAACTCCGAGAATAAGCAGGAGATTAAATATATTGGAACCCACCACGTTGCCTATTGCAATATCCGATTGTTTCTTGATGGCCGCCACAAGCGAAGTGGCAAGTTCGGGCATACTGGTTCCGGCGGCAACAATCGTAAGGCCTATCAGCGCTTCCGACATCCCCAATCGTTGGGCGATAATGACGGCGTTGTCCACCAAAAGATTGGAGCCCCAGACCAACGCGACAAGTCCAACGCCGATAAACAGAACATCCAGTACCCAGTGTTTGTATTGCCTGATTTCGCTGTCCACAGATTTTTCGGGATGCCGTTTCGAACTGATAAGCTGATAGACCGTATAAGCTATAAAAGCCAGTACAAAAAAGAGAGCTTCCCCGCGCGATATTTTCATGTCGAAAAACAGAACCAGAAAAAGAAGCGACGTCAGAATCATCACGGGAGCATCGAATTTGAGCAATTGCCGTTTTACCGACAGGGGATACACTATCGACGATATTCCCAAGATTATGGCGATATTGAATAAGTTGGAGCCCAGTACATTGCCGATGGACAACGCGCTCTGTCCGTTGAGGGCGGCCTGACTGCTCACCACCAATTCGGGCGCGCTGGTTCCGATGGATACGATAGTAAGTCCGATAACCAGAGGGCTAACTCCCAACCGGGACGCAAACGACGAAGCCCCCGACACAAGCCATTCGGCTCCAAAATAAAGAATTACCAACGATGCCAACAGCCACACAATTTCCATATCAGTAAAAATAAAACAATGATTTATAAAACAATTGAAACGATTTTGTAATAAAAAAGCGGCAAAATAAAAACCTCCCGAAAAAGAGGTTTTATAGCTTATCTGCGCACGAAGAGTTACTCCTTGTAGTATCTGAAATCTTTCAACATTTCCTGCAAGCGTTTTCTTGCAAAGAAAATTCTGCTTTTTACGGTTCCGATGGGAAGCCCCAGATGTTGGGCGATTTCTTCGTATTTGTATCCCGAAACGTGCATCGAAAAGGGGACTTTGTATTCGGGCGTAAAACTTGCGATGGCTTTGTTTATCTCTTTGATTGTGTAAGCTCCGTCCGGAGTATCGAATCCTGAATCCTGAGGCAGGTTCAGGTGATAAAGATTTTCCGTTTTATCGATAATGGTTTGGCTTCTGACTACTTTCCGGTAGTTATTCACAAAAATATTGTGCATGATTGTGAACACCCACCCTTTGAAGTTTATGTTTTCGTAATACTTCTCCTTATTATCCAATACTCTGAGCGTTGTTTCCTGCAAAAGGTCTTTTGCTTCTTCACGGTTGGCAGTGAGTGTCAAAGCAAAATTCAACATATTGTCCTGCAAACGCAGTAACCTGTCTTCAAAAGAATTGTTTGATTGCATAGCGTATTTGTTTTGAGTGTTGTGATCGGCGCGATTTTTTGGAAATCGCACCTCATCACTTCGCAAATGTATGAAAAAAATCGGGCGGAACAGTAACTCCCTCGAATAAAAACGATTAATTAGTGTTAAGCATATTAAAAAGAGAAAGAAACAGGTGCTGATAATCTGATGATTGGCCTGTAGAAGCGAGAAGAATTTTTCCGCATTGATGCTCCATAAATTATTTTTATCCCTTTTCGGGGAATCAAAAAGGTTGCCGGCTGCTATCGTTTGCTCGCAACGCCCAACATCCGGAAAGCGGAAATTCGTGGCATACTATTTGCAAAATATCGAATAAAAAACAAAACATCGACAAGTATGATAAAAGAAGGACAAATCGGGGTAACCACAGGCAACATATTCCCGATAATCAAGAAGTTTCTGTACAGCGATCACGAGATTTTTCTCCGTGAGGTAGTTTCAAACGCCGTAGATGCGAGCCAAAAGCTGAAGACGCTGTCGGAAGTGGGCGAATTCAAAGGCGAGACAGGTGATCTCTCCGTCAGAATCGTCATCGACAAAGAGGCCAAAACATTGACTATCTCCGATAGAGGAATAGGAATGACCGCCCAGGAGGTGGACAAATACATCAACCAAATTGCACTTTCGTCGGCAAATGATTTTCTGGATAAGTACAAAGACAATGTAAATGCCATCATCGGGCACTTCGGGCTTGGATTCTATTCCACTTTCATGGTAGCTCGTAAAGTGGAAATCATCACCAAATCCTACCAAAACGAGCCGGCCGTGAAATGGTCGTGCGAGGGTAATCCCGAATACAGGATGGAGGAATCGGACAAAACCGACAGAGGCACTGACATTGTCCTCCATATCGATGACGATAATCGGGATTTTCTGGAAAAATCGAAAATAGAGTCTCTGCTATTGAAGTACTGCAAGTTTCTTCCCGTTCCGATCGTTTTCGGTAAAAAACAGGAATGGAAAGAGGGCAAATACATCGATACGGAAGAGGACAACGTGATCAACGACATCAATCCGCTATGGAAACAAAAGCCATCATCGCTCAAAGACGAAGATTATCTGGAGTTTTACCGCAAACTCTATCCGATGAGCATGGACGAACCGATGTTTTGGATTCACCTCAATGTGGATTACCCGTTTCATCTGACCGGTATTCTGTATTTCCCGAAAATCAAGTCGAACCTCGATTTGCAGCGCAACAAAATACAACTTTACAGCAATCAGGTTTTTGTTACCGACTCGGTGGAGGGCATCGTGCCCGAGTTTCTGACGCTGCTGCACGGGGTCATCGACTCGCCCGATATTCCGCTCAATGTTTCCCGCTCTTACTTGCAAAGCGACAACAATGTAAAGAAAATCTCGAATCACATTACCAAGAAAGTTGCCGACAAGCTGGAAGAAATTTTCAAGAAAGAGCGCGCACAGTTCGAAGAGAAGTGGGACAGCCTCAAACTCTTCGTGGAATACGGAATGCTTACCGAAGAGAAATTTTACGACAAAGCCGCCCGGTTTGCCTTACTGAAGAATGTGGAAGACAAATATTTCACACTGGACGAATACAAAACGCTGATTTCTGCCGAGCAAACCGATAAAAACGGGACACTGGTCTATTTGTATGCCAACGACAAAACCGAACACTATTCGTTTATCGAATCGGCAAGGGAGAAAGGATACGATGTGCTGATAATGGACGGACAACTGGAGGTGCATTGGGTAGGGCTTCTGGAACGGAAACTCGAAAAAACGCGTTTTGTCCGCGTCGATAGCGATACGGTGGAGCAGATTATCGAAAAAGAGGAGAGAAAAGAGATTGCGCTTTCCGACAAAGCCAAAGAAAACCTTATCGAAGCGGTAAAATCTCAACTTCCCGCTATTGAGAAAACCGAATTTACCGTAGAATTGAAATCGCTCGGCAAATCGGGTAAGGCTGCGCAGATCACACAAAACGAATTCTCGCGCCGGATGAAAGAGATGTCGGCAATGCAACAGGGAATGGCTTTTTACGGCGAGATGCCCGAAATGTATCAGCTGGTGCTTAACGTCGAGCATCCCCTCATCAAGGAAATCACGGAAAGCATACAGGAGAAGGAGAAGGAAACGGTGGCGGCTTCGGAAAACCGAAAACTCAAACAAATCATCGACCTCGCCCTCCTCGCCAACGGAATGCTCAAGGGCGAAGCGCTCAACAACTTCATCAAACGCAGTACTGAAATGCTGTAACCCTGCGGGAGACTGGAGAGATAGCGTAAATTAAACTGTGTCAGGTTTTATTTTCTCATAAAACTCCGTTCTCATTTCTTATTCAATGGGTAATGCTTTTGTTCGGAGTTTTGTTGCTCAAAAACGGTTAGGGATCTATCCCCTAATCGTTTCTTCTTTTCAATGGGACAACGCCATGTTCATCGTTTCGTAGGTCAGTGCAAAGTTGGAAAAAACCTGCGATTTGCCACTAATCAAAAGAGTTTTATTGTTGTCCGATAAAAGTTTCAATTTTCACTGTATATTGCTATGCATTAAACCTTTGTTTTATCTTTTTATTATCCGGGATTGCCGGTTACAAGGTGCCGCCGCTACGCGCCTCAAACTGGACAAAC